>CALLAV010000117.1 GCA_938001995.1 uncultured Amylibacter sp.
GCAACCGAATTCAACCGTCCCGTTGGAATTTGCCGCTGCCAAATCCGAACAATCCGTCGGCAAACCCCGTGACGATGGGCGGTTCTTGGAACTCACTGTCTCGCCGCCATACGGACAAGAAATCGCCGCAGCTTTCGCGTCATCCGTCCCGCTCTATGAAGGTCTGCGCCCGATCAGTGAACCTGCCGCGCCATACCTCGAATTTTTGAAAACCAGTGTGACAGAGGCCCGCGCCAACCATCCCGATTTCAAAGGGGAGTGGGTCTATTTCTTCATTTCAACAAAAGCAAAATGATCAACGACATTCATTCGCGGCCCACGCGCGTACGTTCTGTTTGAACCCGCCCCCATAAGGATGTGATTTGCTCAGCGCCCGTTCCGCGCTGGCTTTCATGTAGGTCTTACCTTGATCACACAGTGCTTCGCGGTTCCAGTCGTGGCAATTTGCGCAGGTCTGATCTTTCCAAAGCTCTTCTGGAATGCCCTCAATCGGGGCAAACAACGGCGCACCAAGGATCAACTGTGCAATGCTAGATCCAATGACACCGTCGCCACCAGATGCCAAAATCGCATCGAACGTCACATCGGCAGCAGGTTCTGGCTCGGCCACAGTCACTTGCGTTTCTTGGTCAGCCCGCGCTGCTTTTTTCGCGATGATGTCCAGTTCAAACGCCGCCAACTCGGCGAAAATACCGCTTGGGAAGGCATCTAAATACGCCTGATAATCCACTGCTTTGCCAGACGCTTGCGCAACACCAATCAACTCGCGTTCTGCGTCTTCATTCGTAGCAGTCACCATCGGCTCTGGCTCTGCAACCACTTCGGGTTCAGGCTCTGCTACAGCGGTTTTGGCTGCTTCTTCGGCCATGACTTCGCTCAGCAACGCCTGCGCCTCTGGTAACAGACTGCTGTCTGGAAAGCCGCGCATGAACAGCATGATCTGCACTGGATCGCGCGTATCTTTGACGGAATTCCACAATGTCTGTGCTTGTACATCCTCGGCTGACACGGGGGCTTTTTCTTTGAAAAAGAAGTCTCCTGTTAGGGACGATGTATCCCACGGCGTTTGCTGGCCTTGCGTCTTTTCAATCACCTCAATGCGCACGTTTTTGAACACCTGTTCAATCGGCATGCCCGCGTTCGGGATCTGTTTGGCCAGCGCTTTAGTGAATGGGCTGTTCCCGTCCAACCCGTCAAGCGCAACTGCACCGGGCGCCGTGGCGTAAGACAAGAACGTGCCAACGGGTGCTTTCATTTCTGCCAAACCATTATCGTTCAGATCAGGGATGTCTTGGAAAGGGTTATTGCGACAGGCGTCCAGAATAAAAATGTTGGTCTTATTCTTGGCCGAGAACATCTGGCGCAAGACTGTGTTGGCCTGCACCGCGACCAACCCCAAGTCCGCGGCATCCGTAAGCGTCGCATCCACTGGCAGCAAATAGTTTGCTCCAAACGACTGAACGCCGTGACCCGCGTAATAGAACAGACCCGTTGCATCCTGACCCGCTGCGCGCAGGTCACGACCAAACTGAGCGATCGCACGATTGAGCGAAATTTGCGTCGAATCCGTCAGCAGCGTCACTTGAAACCCGCGCTGTTCCAAAGTTTGCGCCATGAGCGTTGCGTCGGACACTGGATTATCAAGCGGAGTAACTGACCCATAGCCGCCGTTCCCAACAATCAGGGCGATACGTTCTTCAGCCACGACCATAGTGGCCATTACCATCGCCACACAGATCGCAATAAGTCGGTTAAAAATGCCCATGGTTAAAACGTCCTCAATTCAGCACTTTGAACCCGATACGGCGGTTTTTCCAACGGCCTTCTTTGGTGGCGTTCGTCGCAATGGGTTCACTTTCACCGTATCCTTTGCTGACAATTCTGTCCTTTTCGAGACCCGTCGCAGCCAAAAATGTTGTTACGGAACTGGCCCTAGCCTGAGACAAACGCAAATTCTGCGCGTCAGTTCCAACCGAATCCGTATGTCCGCCCACTTCAACGACCATACCAGGGCAGCGCGAAATGATGTCGGCGAGCGACGTCAGCAAAGGTGTACTTTTGTCTTCGAGCCGCGCGCTCCCCGATTTGAAATAGATGTTCCCGGTCCGCGACAGGATCTCAAAGCGTCCTTTGCAAGCCTCCGTGTCAAACTCGGCTGCTTCCAAAGCTGCAGAAGCAGGTTTTGCCTCTTCGGTTTCGGCAGTGGCGACAACCTGCGCAGGTTGCGTGCCCACATTGCGGGCAAACATCCAGTCAAACGACACTGTTGCCGAAGGAATAATATTCACGTTCGCAGCCTCTTGCAGCTTGTTCAGCCCTTCCATCAGATTAAAGTCGCTTACTGATATGGAAATCGGCGTGCTTGTTGCAATCGACACCAGATCATTGGTCAGCAGTGTCGCCACGATATCAGACGTGTATTCTTTGGTCACACCATGCAGATCAATCGTATACGTCAACGGGATCGTTTTGCGCCGCACTGTTTCGAGATCAGCTAGAACCGCCGGATCAATCTTAGCTTTGATCACCGCTTCGGGGAATTTGAATGTTTCAAAAAACAAAAACCGCATCCGCACATTGCGCAGGTCAATCTTTGTGTCCACAGAATCGAGCAGGACCGTCACCTCGGCTTGCCCTGTTTCATCAATGCCACCCTTCAACGTGGCAAAGCTGCTGGATTCCACCACTGTCTGTTTTTTGACAGACTGAAAATTCAAATTCGACGCTCCGGGCTGCAAGGCCCATCCATTGGCAAAAGGATTTTCTTGGGCAGATGCACCACTTGTGAAAAGGGCTACAAAACACACCAAGACAACGGCAAATACATTTGGTTTCATCTTACATTCCCCTAACTTCAGAAGGCCACCTTAGACGGTGGCCTCACATAAAACGTTGATTTTTAACACAGATCGCAAATCTAAGACCACAATGGGCTTTGACCAGCGTCCAATTTACAATGATCGCAACAAAACCTTTGATTCAGAGCCGACTGCCGCTGCAATCTGTTCATAGTGTGTTTTGCGTTGCGCCGAGTTTGCCGCAGAGCGCAGCAACAGTGTTTGCGTTTCCGCAATGATTGCTTCTGCTTGCGCACGTACTTCTTTTTGCGCCTCGGGCTTCACGGCATTGATCGCCTTGGTTGTTTTGGCCTTGTAAGACTTCGGCGTCGGAACCTTCACACGTGGCTTTGATCTATCACGGTTTTTAGAAGCCACGCTGCGAAGTTTTTTGGACGCATTTTTAATAATCTTTTGCGCTTCGCCATAGTCGCCATTGCTCGACAACTCTTCTGACAACGCCTGAAGCCGTTCACCCAGACAGTCCACATAATAGGCAGTCGCCAGTTGCTTACAGGTGTCAGCCGCGTCGCCGATCCGTGATGTAATCGCACTGGTTGCGGGGCGGGATACCTTTGCTAAGGAAATAATCCCCTGCTTGGTCGCGATGCCTTTTGGGCTTTTGTTGCCAGAAATCTTGGAATCTTCGTTGCCGTTACCACCGCCCGGGCTTGGCCCTGGGCCAGAATACGCGCTTGTCAATTGAGTCATGGCCATTACGCCTGCCACTGTCGCCGCTACAAATATGCTCTTTTTCATTTTAAATCTCCTTCGCCCTAACGCCAAAAAGCGTATTTTCCAGGGCCATTTTTGGTTCTTTCACTTCGGCGTAATTGCCGTTGAACCGTCAATTCAAACCAATACGTTTAGGCATGATAGTCAGTTTTTCAAATGACACAATGAATTTGCAAAAAGAATCGAAGTAAACGCAAATGGGCGCGCTTGGTCGGCGCGCCCGCAAAATTTCAAGGTGATGGTGCACTACGCTTCGAGCATACGCCGCAGCAACTCCACATCTTCGGCGATCTGATTGTCCAGCGAACGCAGCTCTTCGATCTTTTTCACCGCATGGATGACAGTCGTATGATCCCGCCCACCAAATCTGCGACCAATTTCTGGCAGCGATTTCGACGTCAGCGTTTTTGCTAAGAACATCCCAACCTGACGCGGCCGTGCCACGGCACGGGCGCGTTTGGGGCTCAAGATATCGGTCATGCGAATGTTATAGTGGTCCGCCACTTTACGAATAATCTCATCCACAGTGACTTTTCGATCAGACGCGCGCAGAATATCCGCCAGACATTCCTGTGCCACGTCCAGCGTAACCTCACGCCCTACCAGCGATGCAAAAGCATAGAGACGCGTCAGGGCGCCTTCCAGAACACGTACATTCGTAGAAATCCGATGGGCGAGGAATTCCATCACACCATCAACGATCTTCACTTCGGGGTAATGCTTCGCCTGCATTTCCGCCTTCGTTTGCAGAATACCCAGACGCAATTCGTAATCTGTTGGATGCAGGTCCACGACCAACCCCCATTGCAAGCGACTTTTGATCCGTTCTTCCAAACCGTCAATTTCACCAGGCGCACGATCCGCAGAAATCACGATCTGTTTGTTCTGGTCTACCAACGCATTGAACGTGTGGAAAAACTCGTCCTGTGTGCTGTCTTTGCCCGCGATGAACTGCACGTCATCAACCATCAACAGGTCAACGGAACGGAACAGTTCTTTGAACGACATAGTGTCTTTGAAACGCAGCGCCTGAACAAAGCGGTACATGAACTGCTCCGCCGACAGATACAAAACCTTTGCATCAGGATTGCGTCGTTTCGCATCCCACGCAATCGCGTGCATCAGATGCGTTTTACCCAAACCAACTCCGCCATAAAGGAACAGCGGATTGAAGGTAACGGGTCCACCCTCGGACACACGTCGCGCCGCCGCATGTGCCAATTCGTTGGGTTTGCCCACAACGAAGTTGTCAAACGTAAAGCGCGAATCTAGCGGGGATCCAGGCAGAGCTTTTGATCCTGTTGCACGGGCCTGCGCGACAGGCTGCGCTTCAACTTTTGTGGTCGGGGTTGCCGATGCGACGACTGGTTTCGCAACACCCGTTGCAAATTCCACTCGCGCAATCGCAATACCAAACTCTTCAAACAACGTTTGAATCTTGTCCGAATAATTCCGTGACACCCAGTTTCCCAAGAAACCTGTAGGTGCGCGAAACTTCGCAACGGCGCCGCTCACACCTTCAAAAATAAGTGGCTCGATCCAGTTCTTAAAGGCGTCTGCACCCAAGTCATTGCGCAAACGGTCCTGAACAGACCCCCAAACATCAGTCGTCATACTGTCCCCAAATTCCCTAAGACTGCCGCCAAGGCAGCCCGTTGTTTTTCCAACCGTTTAAATTTCCGCGATGACGATCTTGGTTCAAATCGCCCTCGAACCCTCCGATGATGTTCACACACTCAACGCTTTGGCCTCTGGCAGCAAAGGCCTCCGCAACGAGATGCGCCGCTGACAAAGAGCGAACACCTGATCGACACAGAAAAAATATCTTGGACGGCGCAGCACCGTTCAATTGGCTGGTTAAATCATCCAGAAAGGATGTGTTTTGTTGCATTCCAGGCAAAGTGGCCCACTGGTTCAACAGCGGTTCTTTACCCAACTCCGACAGGTCTGGCAGCCCGACGAATGACCATTCAGCATGGGTTCGCACATCCACCAGAACGGCATCTTTGTCGTCGCGCAAGCTGTCCCAAGTTTCCTGTGGTCCAACTTCAGAAATCGAATTCTCCATTTCAAACGCGCCTTATCAATACCGTTTCAAATTCTGATTCCTCGCTCGTCGATGAATCACTCAGCTTTGATAGCAACAGTTGCCAAAGCCTAACAATGACTCTTCGCTGTTGACTCGCATTTTAATTTGCGAATCTGCACATATCTAACATTTTGATTTTATTGGTAAATTTCAACACAAACGCAAAAAATACACCGACCAAAAGGGCGATGTTTATTGCGGGTGGCGAATTGTGAAATGCCCCGACAGCAGACGCCAACGCACTACAACTAAACTAGTGAAATTCAGGCTCTCGCTCAACGGGATCAAAAAGAGAACATACCCTTTGCACCCGATTCTTTTGTGCCAAACGAGCCTAACCCCACGGCAACCACTACCCATGGTTTAGACACAAAAAAACAGGGCCCGTTTTGGACCCTGTCGTCTTGTCTAAAAACCCAATCGGGTTTTAAGCGAGCGCTTTAACTCGTGCCGCAAGGCGCGAGATTTTGCGGCTGGCTGTGTTCTTGTGCAGAACACCTTTTGTCACGCCGCGCATCATTTCTGGCTGAACTTCTTTCAGCGCAGCTGCTGCAACAGCCTGATCACCACCTTCGATCGCCTCTTCTACTTTACGCAGAAAAGTACGGATCCGCGAACGGCGGGCTTTGTTTACTTCAGTGCGGCGTTCGATTTGACGTGCACGTTTCTTAGCTTGTGGCGAGTTAGCCATGTATAAAATTCCTGATCTTACGGATTCGAAAGATGAACCGCGTCTTTAGGACCACTCCGTTTATAAGTCAACGGTGCAATCGGTGATTATTTGCCCCTAAATTTCGGGGATCGTTTTTCCATGAAGGCTGACATGCCCTCAGATTGGTCTTCAGACGCAAAAAGCGCATGAAATAAGCGTCTTTCGAACAAGATACCTTCACGTAACGTCGTTTCGTAGGATCGGTCTACGGCCTCTTTAACTGCCATCGTCGCAAGCGTCGATTTCTCTGCAATCTTCGCAGCCGTCGCCATAACGTCTTCCATCAGCTTTTTGGCTGGAACAATACGACTCACCAAACCGGAACGTTCAGCCTCTTCGGCATCCATAAAACGACCAGTCAGATGCATTTCCATGGATTTTGACTTCCCTACAAACCGCGTTAAACGCTGCGATCCACCGATTCCCGCCATAACGCCAAGGTTAATCTCTGGCTGACCAAACTTTGCAGTATCCGAACAGATGATAAAGTCACACATCATCGCCAATTCGCAGCCACCGCCCAGCGCATAGCCAGACACGGCTGCGATGATCGGTTTGCGCACGCGCATGATTTGATCGGTTTCAGGCGTGAATAAATCGCCTGTGAACACATCCACAAAGGACTTGTCCT
>CALLAV010000118.1 GCA_938001995.1 uncultured Amylibacter sp.
CCCGGGCCAGCCGCCTTCAACGTAGTGGATCCCCAGGTCATCGAGCGCATGCGCAATCCGCACCTTATCCTCGGCGGAGAAATCGACACCTTGGGTCTGCTGGCCGTCACGGAGGGTTGTGTCGAAAAGGTAGAGACGTTCGCGGGTCATGAGGTCACCTCAGACTTGCAACATGGCCGTGCGCCGCACGGCCTGCGCCGACCTCCCCCATGGGAGGCGCATTCGCGCCACCCGAGGTCAGCGAAGGCCTGTGTTGGAAGGTATAGCATCATAACAAATCCTCCAACTTGGATGGATCAAAACCAACACCCTCGGAAAGCTCAACACTCTCTTTTGACATCCGTACTTCTACTCCAGCAGCAATCAACGCAGCCTTCAACTTATCAACTTTGGAAAAATCTTTGGTCCGCATTGCTTCATCTCGGCCGTGCCTCAACGTTTCAGCCAGTTCTGCCAGTCGGTTAGCATCCAAATCAGCTGTGCTTCCGAACGTCCTGCCTCTTCTACTTTCGCCTAGTATATTTTTAGACGAAGAAGACTCAAAGCTAGCAAAGGCTTCAATCAAGCTTCCAACTTCAAACCCCAAAAGCTTTAAGGACGAGGCAAGCTTCGACTCGCTCTCCTCCTTTAAGTACCTTTTGATGAGCGTTAGCGCCAAAGACGTATTCAGATCACTAGCCAATGCCTCCACAAATTCTTGAGGAGGAGGAACATCCAAGGAACCGCACCAAGGCTTAGAAAGCGTATCCGCACCGAACAACTGCGCTGCCTTCCGCAGCGTCGCCTCAGCCTCCTTCGCCTTCTTCTCCGTCCAATCCATCGGCTTGCGATAATGCGTCCCTAAGAACACAAACCGAATAACCTCACCAGGATACCCCTGCTCAATCAACTCGCGCACACTAAAGAAATTGCCCAAACTCTTGGACATCTTTTTGCCCTCAACCTGCAGCATCTCATTGTGCATCCACACTTGCGCGAAATCCTCCTCGGACCCGCAAGCACAGCTTTGCGCCTTCTCATTCTCGTGATGCGGAAACGCGAGGTCGAGCCCGCCCCCATGGATATCAAACCGCTTCCCAAACAGCTTTTCCGCCATTGCAGAACACTCAATATGCCACCCAGGACGCCCCCGTCCCCACGGACTGTCCCAGCCAGGCTGCTCCGCGTCAGACGGCTTCCACAACACAAAATCCATCGGATTGCGCTTATAGGGTGCGACCTCAACCCGCGCCCCTGCGATCATGTCATCCACAGACCGCCCAGAAAGCGAGCCATAATTCTCGTAGGACGTCACATCAAACAGCACGTGACCTTCGGCGGCGTAAGCATGACCCTGCTCGATCAGCATGGCCGACATATCCACCATTTCTTGAATATACTCAGTCGCGCGGGGTGCATGGTCAGGTTCTAGATTGCCAAGCGCTCCCATGTCCTCCAGATACCACGCGATCGTTTCATCCGTGCGTTCCTGAACCAACTCCTCCAACGTGCCCGCAGCCCCCGCCGCCTTACGTGCCGCTGCCGTTGCATTGATCTTATCATCCACATCCGTGAAATTGCGCGCGTATCGCACGTGATCCGCGCCATAAACCTCGCGCAGCAATCGATACAAAACATCAAACACGATGACAGGCCGCGCATTGCCGATATGCGCCCGATCATACACCGTCGGCCCACAGACATACATCCGCACGTCCTTCGCATCCAAGGGCGTAAAGACCTCTTTCTTGCGGGTCTTGGTGTTGTACAATTTGATCTCGGTCATCGGTCGTCCTTAACGCACACAGATTTCTTCCGTGGCGGACCTATCACTCGTAAACTTTTAAGGAAACAGAGAAGCAGTCCGCCTGACGAATGTCAGCAGATAATGCAAATACAGCAAAGAGTGCTTTGGTTTCTCATGTGGCGCAAACTGGCTGACAGCACGCCCAAAAGCAAGCTATTTCGTCTGCGATGCAAAATCCGCCCCAAATTCGCGCGCAATAAACGCACGATCTTCGGCGAAAGCTGCTTCAAAATGGGCCTTTACCTCGGGCGGCACATCAATTTTCTGCGTCGCATGAAACGGGCTATCTTGTCCGAGCGTTTTCGTACGAGCAATCCCTGCATAATCTTCAATTCTGTTCACAAAACCCAACGGATCGGACCTGATCCCCCCAAATGGCAGACAGAGCAATCGGTCCCCCAAAGCATCGCGCCATCGCTTAACATTTGCAGCGTATGCGCTGTCCATGCGCACGTCCTCTTCGCGCGCCAGTGCCGCCCATTTTTCCGCCGTATTCACGTTACGCGCAGGCCGCGCGGCCAACATCCGCACATGAGACATGGCACGCGCAACGGGGTCGCGCACAATGTAAACAAACTTTGCCTCTGGGCAGGCCTCAGCCAAAAACGAAACCGCCTCCCGTGGCATAGGCGCATAGCTTGGCGACACATCCACCAGCGCCTTGTCCTTTGGCGCAGCCCCGTAAAACGCATCGTACCAAGTGGCGTCTTGCCGATTGTGCTGGCGCAGCCCATCTACATAAGCCGCGTAGACCGCTTCATCCCAGCCAAGCTTGCCTGCCCCGCCCCGTTTGTCCAACATCTCTAGCTGACGTTGTAAATAGGTTTTGGTCCATGCCAACTTTTCAGGGGCAAAACCTTTGGGGATCGCGTTTACCTCTTTAATAGGTGATCGCCAAACGGTTGGGTTGGCACTGAGGTTTTGAAACAACCAAGACGTTCCCGCCTTGGTCGCACCGATGCAAATCAGATCAGGCCGCCTCTGGGTCGTATTTATCTTGCTCATCCGACTGCCTTTGCTTTGCCCCGCATTGCATCTTTCCCTTGCCAAAGTTTTTAAACCTTGTAGCGATTTTACACAATGATACCGAGGGGCTGCCCATGAAACTTTCAAACCGCATTCAATCCATCACGGGCGATGGGTCCGACGGGTGGGATATCCTTTATCGATCCCGCGATATGATCGACGCGGGCACACCCGTATTGGAGTTGACCATCGGTGAACACGACAACCGCACCGACCCGAGCATTATTGACGCCATGTACGACAGCGCGAAGGCGGGCAACACAGGTTACGCCGCCGTGCCGGGTCAATCGGCGCTGCGCACTGCCATTGCGGCCCGCGTGCAAGCCCAAACAGGTGTCCTAACTACAGCCAACAACGTCATTGTCACAACGGGTGGCCAAGCCGCGCTCTTTGCTGCACATCTGGCCTTGTTGGACGAAGGCGACACGGGTCTGTTCATGGATCCCTATTACGCCACTTATCCTGGGGGGATCCGTTCCATTGGATCGGTTTCTGTCCCAGTGCCAACCCACTCGGACCATAATTTTCAGCCTCAAAGGGCAGATCTTGAACCCTTGGCAAAGAACGCAAAGTCTCTGCTGATCAACAGCCCGAACAACCCCACGGGCGTTGTATATTCCCGCGAAACCATCGAAATGATCTGCGACGTATGCCGTGCGCATGATCTGACGCTGGTGTCGGACGAAGTTTACGACACCCAAATTTGGGAAGGCGAACACATCTCACCCCGCTCGATCAAAGGGATGGCAGACAAGTGTTTTGTCATCGGTTCAATGTCAAAGTCCCACGCCATGACAGGCTGGCGTGTTGGTTGGATCATCGGGCCTGAAGACGCAATTGAACGCATTCTAGATCTGTCCACCATCAACACGTACGGCGTTCCGGGCTTTATCCAGGATGCAGCCACATTCGC
>CALLAV010000119.1 GCA_938001995.1 uncultured Amylibacter sp.
TTGCGAACCTGCCCGATGGGCGCATCTGGTACGGCTCTGCTGCGGCGTCAGAGTTTCATGATATGGACTGGTTGACCCAGCACATTGGCGAGGGCGAGGATGTGCAGGTTCAGAACCTGACCAACGATCATACGATCCTATTGCTCGCGGGGCCAAAATCGCGCGAAGTGTTGTCCGCCGCATCCCGTGGAGATTGGTCGAAAGAAGCGTTTCCATGGCTGTCTGTACGCGAAGCGTTCATCGGCATCGCCCCTGCGGTTGTCATGGCGGTTAGTTTTTCGGGCGAGTTGGCCTATGAAATCCACATCCCGAACAATCAGCTTTATGCGGCCTACCTCGCCTTGCAAGCCGCAGGCAAACCCCACGGCATTCATCTGTTTGGCGCCCGCGCGGTTGAATCCATGCGGCTTGAAAAAGGCTACCGCCATTGGAAAGCCGACCTGATCACCGAGTTTAATCCATTTGAATCCGATCTCGATCGGTTCGTGAAGATGGACAAAGAGTTTGTGGGCAAAGAGGCGCTGGTGAAGATGCAGGCCAATGGTCTACGCCAAAAATTTGTGACCCTGACCATTGATTGCACTGATGCCCCTGCCCATCCAGGGGCAAGCGTTGTAAAGGACGGCAAAGTCGTTGGAACCGTGACATCTGGCGATTGGGGCCACCGCGTCGGCAAGAACATCGCCATGGCCTATGTGGACCCTGACGTGACCGATGGTCTGTCAGTGGAGGTGATTGGCGTGCCCAAAGCGGCGGAAATCGTTGATCCCGCGCTTTACGATCCCGAAATGGCCCTGCCGCGCGGCTAGGTCGATTATTTCAGGTATTCGTCGCACATAACAGCGATGTCTGCGGGGCTCTCGCGGACATCATATAAGATACCACCGCCCAGCACCAACAACGCACCAGTGCCAGTGGCACCCGTGATCACCGCTTGCAGGTTAGACACGCCAACCATGATGGTTTTGCCGTTTTCGAGTGTAAGTTTGATCATTCTGCTCACCTTTATTGTTTTTCGTCTTTAGACCCCAAAGGTTAAGGCGCGGTCAACCCTGACAAGCAGGCGCGTTGGCACAAACGAAAACGGGCGACCCAGTGGATCGCCCGTTTGGTGTTGGTTTTCAGCACGCTTAGCCGATGATCGCGTTCAACGTCGCGCTGGGGCGCATAACCGCAGCCAGCTTGGCCGCATCCGCGTGATAATACCCGCCTGTATCCGCCGAGGATCCTTGCGCAGCGGCCATTTCGGCCACGATCGCGGCCTCATTGTCAGCAAGGTCTTTGGCAATTGGCGCCATTTCGGCTGCCAATGCAGCATCGTCCGTTTGCGCAGCCAAGGCCTCGGCCCAGTAGCGTGCGAACCAATAGTGGCTGTCGCGGTTGTCAGGCTCGCCCACTTTGCGGCTCGGGGAACGGTCATTGTCGAGGATGCCTTGCGTGGCTTCTTCGACTGCATCACCAAGGATCGTCGCGCGCGCATTGCCTTTGCTTTCGCCCAAGAACTTAAAGCTTTCGCCCAGCGCACAGAACTCGCCAAGGCTGTCCCAGCGCAGGTGGTTTTCGGCCTGCAACTGCTGCACGTGTTTTGGTGCTGACCCGCCAGCGCCTGTTTCGAACAAGCCCCCGCCCTGCATCAGTTTCACGATGGAAAGCATCTTTGCAGAGGTCGCCAGTTCCAAAATCGGGAACAGATCAGTCAGGTAATCGCGCAGCACGTTGCCCGTGATTGCAATGGTGTTTTCGCCTTTGGTGATGGTTTCCAGCGATGCACGTGTCGCCTCGCGTGGGGCCATAATCTCGAATTTGTCCGCCACACCTTTGGCTTCCAAAATGGGTTTCACATAGGCAATCAGCTCCGCATCATGGGCGCGGTTTGCATCCAGCCAGAAGATGGAGCGGAACCCTGTCGCCTTTTGGCGTTCAATCGCGAGGTTCACCCAATCCTCGATCGGGGCTTTACGCGCAGAAGCAGAGCGCCAGATGTCGCCAGCCTCTACCGTGTGTTCATGCAAAACCGTGCCGTCCGTCAGAACCATTTTCACCGTACCCGCCTCGGCAATTTCAAACGTTGTCGGGTGCGAGCCGTATTCCTGCGCTTTTTGCGCCATCAGACCGAGGTTTTGCACAGTGCCAGCGGTGGCTGGGTTCAGTTTGCCGTTGGCTTTGAAAAAGTTAACCGCTTCGTCGTAGACTGGCGCGTAGGAGTTATCTGGGATCACACAAACGGTGTCTGCTTCTTCGCCCGATGGACCCCAGCCTTTACCGCCGTTGCGGATCAGCGCGGGCATCGAAGCGTCGATGATGACGTCAGATGGCACGTGCAGGTTGGTGATACCTTTGTCAGAATTCACCATATACATCGGCGGGCGTTCAGCAGTGATCGCGGCAATTGCAGCCATGATCTCTGCATCGCCTTCGACCTTTTCCAGCAATGCGCCAAGACCTTGGTTCGGGTTCACACCCAGATCGGCCATACGGTCGCCAAATTTTTCAAACACAGGGGCGAGCCATGCGCGTACCGCGTGACCAAAGATGATCGGGTCAGAGACCTTCATCATCGTGGCCTTCATGTGCAATGAAAACAGCACGCCCTCGGTTTTGGTTTTTTCGATTTCAGCTGCGAGGAAAGTATCAAGTGCCGATCCGCTCATGAACGTGGCGTCCACGACCGTGCCGGCTGGGTAGGACACGGCGTCTTTCAACACGGTTTCACCCGAGGCAGTTTCCAGAACAATCTTAGCAGTGGCCTCTGTCGCCAAAGTGGCGGATTTCTCATTTGAAAAGAAATCATTGCCTGACATAGACGCCACACGTGTTTTGCTGTCAGACGCCCAGTCGCCCATACGATGCGGGTTGTTCTGCGCGAATTTCTTCACCGCAGTGGCGGCACGGCGGTCCGAATTGCCTTCGCGCAATACTGGGTTCACCGCGGAACCTTTTAGCGTGTCATAGCGGGCGCGGATTTCCTTTTCCGCATCTGTAGACGGCGTTTCAGGATAATCTGGGATCGCAAACCCCTGCCCTTGCAGTTCTTCAACCGCATCCACCAATTGGGGCACAGAAGCAGAGATGTTTGGCAGTTTAATTACGTTGGCCTCTGGTGTTTTCACCAATTCGCCCAGTTCCGCCAGATCATTCGGAATGCGCTGATCTTCTTTTAGGAAATCTGGGAATGTCGCCAAAATGCGACCCGCAAGCGAGATATCCTTTGTGCCAACAGACACACCAGCCGCCGCCGCAAAACGTTGGATGATCGGCAAAAGCGACGCGCTCGCCAATTCTGGGGCTTCGTCCACTTTGGTGTATACGATATCTGGAGTCTCTGAATGGGCCATCGGGTGTCCTCTGTTTGTCTGAGCGCAAAATGCGGCGTGGGATTCGGATTTGACCTGTCTCTAACGCATGTTTGACGCCTTGGAAAGGGGTTTGTATACAAATGTATACCGTTTTGATCTTGTCATAAATCTGTGCCGTTTTTATGCAAATCTGTCGCTATCAGGTATAGTAGGATGTCGCCAACTGACCTGACAACGCAATTTCGCGGGATACCATTTGGGCATGAGCACACACCAAAAGACCATCGAATCTGTCTCCGTTTCGACCACGGGCAATGTTGTGACCGTTCGCTTTGGCGACGGGACGCAGCGTCGGTTCCACGCAATCTGGCTGCGCGACAACGCGCTTGATCCTGACACCCGCTCGGTCGGCAATGGGCAGCGGTTGATTACGCTGTCTGACATCCCTGTGGATGTGCGGATCACTGTGGCCTCTGCTGCGAATGATGGGATGAACGTCACATTCGCGCCCGAAGGCAAGACTGTGCATTATCCCGCGCGTTGGCTTTTTGAAAACGCCTACGACCGCGACAGGCAGGGTGATTTCCACCTGCCCTGCCATGTGGAAACTTGGGATCAATCGCTACAATTGAACGTGCCCACCGCACGATTTTCCGATGTGGCGGCCAAAGGGACGGCCCTGCAAAATTGGCTAGCGAATGTGCGCCGCTACGGCTTTGCCAAGCTGACGGACGGCCCTGTGGAAAACGGTGCGTTGTTGCAAGTGGCAGAGCTGTTCGGTTTCATCCGCGAAACCAACTACGGCAAGTGGTTTGAGGTCCGTACCGAGGTGAATCCGACCAATCTGGCCTACACGGGTCTGGGCCTGCAAGCACACACAGACAACCCCTATCGCGATCCCGTGCCAACGTTGCAAATCCTGTATTGTCTGGAAAATTCCGCCGCTGGAGGGGACAGTATGGTCGTGGATGGGTTCAAAATCGCCGAACGCCTGCGCGAAATGAACCCAGAAGGATTTGATCTACTCGCAAGCTATCCTGCACGGTTCGAATACGCGGGCGAAGACGGTGTTTGCCTGCAATCACGCCGCCCGATGATCGAACTCTCTCCTGATGGCCAACTGACAGGTGTGCGGTTCAA
>CALLAV010000120.1 GCA_938001995.1 uncultured Amylibacter sp.
AACACCAACACCGCGGGCAGCAGATCAATCGCGATTGCCCCAGCCCAGCTTGGTGCGAAATTTGCCGCATAACGGATCACGGCATCGGCGGTGCTGATTGGTGTGTAGATTGTCTCGCTTGGGGGCGGCATTGCGACAACATCATCCGCTGCGCGTTTCAAAGTGTCTGCACGCTGTCCAAGCAAAGACAAAACAGAATCGATGGTGAGTTCTTGGCCTGCCCGGGTGGCCGCGTTTCTTCCGTCCAGCTCTGGCAAGATCACGGACGCGCTTAGGTCAGATGCTGCGCGACTGACCAAAGGGGCGACAGACAATTGTCGCAGGCGTGTGATAACACCTGAAAGGCGCACAGCTTCCTCGCTAAATTGAACGGACCGTATTTCGATGGGGCCGGGTTCGACCGTCAGTGACCGCATGCGGCTCAAAATTGCGTTGCCCTCGTCAAAGGCTGCATCGACGATGGGTTGTTGGCTGGCAATTTGCGTTTCCAGCCCTGACAATTCGTCCGATTTTTGTCGCAGGACCCGAAACACTGCGCCCCGTCCAGCAATGCCAGAAAGATTGCCCGTGGCTTCCTGTTCGCTAAGATCTTCAAACGATTGGCGAACACGGCTCACGTCGCGTTCCAAACCTTGGGCGCTGACTGCGATTTCATGCGCGCTTTCGAGAGAGGTTTGATAATCCTGCACGGTTTTTGCCAGATGCTGTTCGACCGCAGCAGCCCCCGCCAAGGCCGCCGCATTTAGCCATGACGACATGGCTATGATGGCAGCAGACCCTATCAACATGGCCACACACAGGCCCAACCGTTCGCCCATACTGCGCACTGCTGGCAACAGCCGCATGAGGTAAGACCAGAACACGAAGATACCTACGGAGACAGCAACAGAGTAACTGATCGCTGCGAAAAAGCTGAGCGCACCATTGTCGTCGAGCAACGAAGACACGCCTAGGTACGTGTAAATTCCCGATGCGGTGGCCAACACGCCCAATGCTGCCGCCGAAAAACTGTCAAGCCAAGCGAGGTGGCCCTCTAATTCCTTAGCGTAGCGTACCCCTTGTGCTTCTGATCGGGTCAGCGTCTCTTTGGACATCGCAATCCCTCGTTGTTTTGCTGCGTAATGCGCAAGCCTAGTCCAAGCGTCCTAGCAAGGCGACCCCATTTTTCAGTCCGTTTTAGAGGATTGGCGCATTCAAGTGGATCGCCGTGGTCTGCCACATCGCGCTTGTGGTTAAGCCGACCTGCGCTGCAATCTATTTGGTCAAATCAAACCAAAAAAGCGGTCCAATAGTGGTCTATGTCAGTTGGGCCGTTAAAGCAGTTACCGATTTTTGGCGCTTCGGATCAGTAACAAAACCACAAACAACGCTCCAACGGAGGTTGTCACAATCCCAACAGGCAATTCCTGAGGGGCTAACAAAAGGCGGCTGATAATGTCAGAGCCCGTCAAAAGGATCGCCCCCACAACGGCCGCGGTCAGAATAAGGTGGCGGTGCATCGGGCCAACAAGACCACGCGCGATATGGGGTACCATCAATCCGACAAAACCAATGACGCCAGCCACTGACACAAACACTGCAGATGCCAGCGCCGCTACAAAAAACATCCGAAACCGCAACCCGCGCACAGGCACGCCAAGTGTCGTGGCGGTAACGTCGCCTGCCAACAAAGCATCCAGCCAGCGGTTGCGATAAAAAACATAAATCAACAGCACGAGCAGTCCTGCACACACCAGTGGGAAGGTTTCCCATCTGGCCAAACCAAGGCCCCCGAGCATCCAAAAAATGACAGAATGGGCGGCGCGGCTGTCGCCTGCAAAGATCAGGTAGTTTGTTATCGCAGAGAAAAGAAAGGACACTGCAAGCCCTGCAAGGATCAGTTTTTCAGGCGCATTTGTACGCAAGCCGTGGACAAGCAACAGGACAATGCCAGACGCAACAAGGCCGCCACAAAACGCAGCCAAGGGAAGGGTCCAAAAGCCCAAGACATCCCCGGTCACAGTGATCACAAAAACAGCCCCCGCAGCCGCCCCCGAAGACAGACCAAACAAAAATGGATCGGCCAAATCGTTTCGGGTGGTCGTTTGCAAGACCACACCGACCACGCCAAGCCCTGCGCCAATTACCGCTGCAAACAACGCACGGGGCAGGCGCAAATCAAAAACAATTCTGTGCAGCGGCGACATTTCCGCCTCTGACAGTCCAAGGCCAATCACGATTGCTTCAATGACATCACCCAGCGGAATCTGCGTCGTGCCGTAGATCGTGGATAAGGCCAACAGAGCGATCAGAACGACCGCCCCGCCAATCATAGAAAGGCCAAAACGGCGCATCTTAGTTTTTGTCTTCGTGCATGGCCGCTGCCATTTTTGCGATTGCCGAGATGTTTGCAGGGCCAGGGGTCAGCTCTTCATAGCGCAACCCGATCCACCGCTGGTTCTTTACCGCGTCGATCTGCGACATGACTGGGTGGTCTTGCAAAAACTTGAATGTGTCCGCAGCGCCGTTCCCTGTTTGATAATCAAGCAGCACAAGGAATTCAGGATTGGCCGCTGCAACGGTTTCCCAAGATGTGCGCCCCCAACTTGTGTCCATGTCGTGGGTCACATTGATGCCGCCCGCAGCCGAAATCATCGCATCTGGTATCGCAAATTTGCCCGCAGTAAAAGGCGCATCCGCTGGCCCATCGAGCAAGAACACTCGTGGCTTTGCAACGTCAGCGGTCTTGGCTTCGATATCCGCCAACTCTTGTTTCCAACCCGTGACCAGCGTTTCGGCTTTGTCTTCGACCTGCATGACTTTGCCCAGTCGCAGCACATCGTTGAACAACAAATCCATGCTGGCCACGGGGCGGTTTTTATCCAAATGAACACAGCTTTCTGTCAGGATCATGGTTTTGATCCCAAATGGCGCCAAAGTGTCCGGGGTGACATCGCCACCGGGTTTCATACCATAATACCAACCCGCAAAAAACATATCAGGCTCGGCAGCCACAAGGTTTTCAACCGTCGGGTACTTGGGGGCCAATTCACGAATATCACCACGCAGCGCGTCGAAATCTGGGCTGGTTTTATACCACCCTGTGATGCCCGTCAGGCCAACAATGCGGTCCTGCAAGCCAAGTGCAAAGGCCATGTCGGTCATGTTCATATCATGCACAACGATCTTCTGTGGTGACTGTTCAAAAACCAATGGTGCGCCACAATTATCAACGGTTATGCCTTCGGCCAATGCGCCCGTGGAAATCATGGCAGCCGCCGCCAAGAGAGCGAAAGTCTGTTTCATAAGGTGTCCTTTTAACTTGAAACTGAAGTTTTTCGGATGTCGAGCGCTGGGATAAAGCGCTCTCCGTGGGATAGGTTTAGGTAATCGACACCAAAGGTATCGCGTACGTTTTCGGGGGTCAGAACGTTCTTTACAGAGCCAAAGTCAGTAAGGTGCGCTGTCTTCAGCAACGCAACATGGGACGCAAATTCTGGGATCATGACCAGATCATGCAGCACCATAACAACGGTAATGCCCAAGCCCGCAATCAACGACAGGACGCGCCCTTTTGCATCGGGGTCCAAGTGATTGGTCGGTTCATCGAGAAACAACACAGCTGGTTTTTGCACCAAGGCACGCGCGATATGTGCTCTTTGACGTTCGCCACCAGACAGGGTTGCCATGTTTTTGGTTGCAAGCGAACTAAGCCGTGTCAAATCCAGAACTGCTTCCAGATCAATGGCGTTCTGCTCAGACGATTGAAACGTGCGAATTGGGATCTGCCCAAGCGCTACGTAATCCTGCAGCAAAAGCCGACCATCAGGTGCTTCGTGCTGGCTCACCGTCGCAATTTTTTGGGCGCGTTCCATCGCAGAAAGCATGCGCAGGCTTTGGCCTTTTAAAAGAACATCACCCGTCATCAACGGTTCCACACCGCACAGCAAATTCAAAAGCGTCGTTTTACCGGCGCCGTTCGGGCCAGCGATCGCCAGCACCGCGCCGTGGTCTAAATCAAACGAAACATCGTTGAGTAAGACATCGCCATTGGGCGCACGATGCCCAAGGCGTTGGACAGACAGTAAAGGTGCCGCGTTCATGGTTGGCCTCCGTTTTGCTGTCTTGGCAGACGTGCCAATGTTTTAGAAAAGAGCGCGCGCGGACGTTCCGTGGCTTTGGTCCAGCCGTCGTCACTTTGCTGGTATTGAACGGCAAATTCCGCAAGGGCGGCAATTTCTGCATCCGTTTCAATCGCACCAAAGAGGTATTGCGCTTTGCCTTTTGCCTGAAAGCCAACAGTTGTGGGGGCATTGCATCCCGCCATGCAATCGACCGTTTGCACGGTAAATCCATCTGGCAGCCTGCCGTTTAGGCGGCGTTGTAAGTCACCACAAGATTGTGCACCCTGACAGGTGGCACAGATTAACAGTACATGATCACATGAATCTTGCATGGTCCGCTCCACTTGTTGCCAAGCGCGGACTGAAGGTGCCAATTGTGGGAACACGAAAAAAACGTGCCATCAAAGCCTCCGTCCAGGACGCCCCGCCCCGGGTTGGTTACAGTTTCAATGGCAGGTCTCCTGACTTGCGGATCAGCGTTTTCCCGAACCTTCCCAAGCCTTTTGGGCTCAGTGGTTTCTTTCGGGTTCACTCACCGCTCACAGTTGCGGGGGCAGTTACGGATTAGGCGCGTGTTCGCTCTTCCTCACCGTATTCCCTTTTCATCCCAGACGCATGTTCGGCGACTGAGAACCATTGCCACAGCTTTGAAAGAAATACTTTCACCCGTCAAGCGCGAAAAGAAGTCTCTTTTGGAATTGCGTGTCATAAAATATCGCAAGGATTAATCTGATCTGCTCGTGAATTTTCAAACCTGCAGACGGGAACTAAGTGGTCTTGAAACAAACCAACTTTGGCGCAGTTGCCGCGATCGGCCGTTTTTTCCAAAAATGGCTGTTGCGGGTGCGTCTGGGTAATTTAACGCCCCCAGTTCGACAAAAATTTGCGCCGGTTGGTTTATCGACTTCTTGACTTTCACTCCTGTGCTCATTGATATCGGTACCAAATCAAAGAGAAGCTATGTCCAGATCAACTGTTACCATGAAAGATGTTGCGACAGCCGCAGGTGTTTCGCCTATGACGGTGTCGCGTGCATTGAAAGCAGATAGTCCGGTTTCAGAAGAGACACGAAAACGCATACTCAAAGTTGTCAAAGACCTACGCTATGTGCCCGATCAAATGGCAGGGAGCTTGTCTTCCAAACGTTCTGGCTTCGTTGCGGTTCTTGTTCCGTCGTTGAACAATTTGCACTTTGCAGAAACGGTGCAGTCCTTGACCAAGGAGCTGGAAAAACACAATCAGCAAATTTTGCTCGGCTATACGGACTACTCAAAAGACCGAGAAGAGCGACTGGTTGAAACCATGTTGCGTCGACGACCAGAGGCAATGGTTCTGTCTTACGATGGACACTCTGAACGGACGATAGAATTGTTGCAGGGCGCGAATATTCCAATTGTTCAGATTTGGGAACGGCCAGAGGCCCCGATTCAACATGCAATTGGGTTTTCAAACGAGCGTGCAGCATTTGTGATGACGCAAGACTTGATCGCTAAGGGCTACAAAAAGATCACCTTTTTAGGGGAACCTGGCGAAACGTGGACGCGTGGGGCCGCCCGTCGGCGCGGATTTTTGGCTGCCATGCGGAACGCTGGTCTGGAAAGCGGCAGGTTGGTCGCGGTCGGTAAAGCCCCTATTTCAATTGAGGATGGCGCGTCAGCACTTCCTGTCTTGCAAGAAAAATACCCAGATACAGATTGTGTCTTCTGCGTATCGGACCTGCCTGCCTTCGGATTGCTGTCGGCCTTAAAATCCAATGGGTATAAAGTGCCTGAAGACATCGGAGTTGCAGGGTTCGGGAACTTCGAAGTTTCGAGATTCTCCTCGCCGTCCATTTCCACCGTCGAAGTCGATCCTGAACGCATTGGCACTGCCGCTGGTGATCTTATTGGGCAGTTGTTGGAAGGGTCAGAACGGCCTGATGGCATCGTGCAAGTTCAAGTTGAAGCAATAAATCGGTTTCGTGAAAGCACGCGCAATTCGTAGCCTGTTTGGCTATTTTGTGAGCTGATTTATCAAATTTTGCAAAAAATTCGAAAATTTCTTGTGGTATCGATAACATTCGGCTTATGATATCGATACCAAAAGATTCGGGGGGGAGCACGACGTGCCGAGAATACAGTTGGAAAAACTGGTCAAGCGCTATGGTGATGTGCAGGTTTTGCATGGCATCGACCTCGATATTGAAGACAACGAATTTACTGTATTGGTTGGGCCGTCAGGGTGCGGGAAATCCACGACGCTGCGTATGATAGCTGGTTTGGAAGATGTGTCCGAGGGCGAAATCTATGTGGATGGGGTCCCTGTTAGCCACCTGGAACCCAAAGATCGTGACCTGGCGATGGTGTTTCAGGATTACGCACTTTACCCACATATGAACGTCGCACAGAACATTTCATTCGCGCTGCGGTTGGCAAAACGCCCCAAGGCCGAAATTGATGCGAAGGTGAAGGAAGTCGCCGATTTGGTCGGTCTCACTGAATTTCTGGCACGCAAGCCCGGCGCATTGTCGGGTGGGCAGCGTCAACGGGTTGCCATGGCGCGTGCGCTGGCCAAAGACAGCCCGATTTTTCTGTTCGATGAACCGCTATCAAATCTGGATGCGAAACTGCGCGGTCAAATGCGCGCTGAATTGGCCTTGATGAGCCAAAGCGTCAGAAAAAACATGATTTATGTGACGCATGATCAGATCGAGGCGATGACCTTGGCGGATCGTATTGTCGTGATGCATGGCGGCTATATCCAACAGCAAGGAACGCCAAAAGAGCTGTTTAATAACCCTGCTAACAAGTTTGTTGCGGGCTTTCTGGGTATGCCACCGATGAATTTTATGGACGCGCAGATTGAACAACGCGATGGCGCTACATTTGTAACTGGAAACGGCTTTGATCTGCAATTGCACGACGCATCCGCAAAGGCCGCAAATACCCATGGAAAGCGTGATGTCATAATGGGGATCCGCCCGTCTGATTTGCGGTTTTCGGAAGATCCTGCACCGCATCGGTCTTTGGCACTTGATGTGATGGTGTCCGAATACATCGGGGCGCAATCGGTCCTGATGTGCAAATGCGGGGACAGCAATATCACTGTGGAAATTAACTCTGAAATACCGATGGCTCTGGGGGAGACACTGACTTTTGAAGTCGATCCCGCACGGATTCATCTGTTCGATCGCGAAAGCGAAAATACGCTAAAAATCTAAGGTCATTTTATGGGAGGACCAAATGTTTAGAACACTTAAATCAGCGGTACTGGCGACTGCGCTTATGGCGGGGACGGCAATCGCCAATCCTTATGCCGATTTTGAAGGAACGACACTTGTCGTGAACTTCCCGGCGCATCCACATTATGACGCTGTGATGAAAATTTTGCCAGAATTCACCAAAGAAACTGGCATTGAGGTCGAAGTGGACCAGTTGCCATATCTGAAAATGCGCGAGCGTCAAACGCTTGAGCTGGCGCAAGACGAAGGCGAATATGATCTGATCGCTTACGTTGTCTTCTCAAAGGCGGATTACGTCTATGCGGATCAGCTGGAAAATCTCGCAAAGTATGTGATGAACCCAAAGCTGACTGATCCGAACTATGACGCGGATGATCTGATTGACGGCTATGTTTACAACATCGGTTTTGCTGGTGGGAACAAGGGCTATCTGGCGGGTAAGACTGGGTCTTTGTTCGGTATTCCTTACGGATCTGAAACATCAATCCTAGGCTATCGCAAAGATATCTTTGAAAAGCATGGTCTTGCTGTTCCTGAAACATACGACGAAATGCTCGCTTTGGCGTGCAAAATTCCAGAACTAGAGCCTGGCATGGGCGGTCTGTCGTCTCGTGCGGCTTCCGGTCACCACGCAGCGCATGCCTTCTTGTTGCACCTCGCACCTTTGGGCGGACGTGTGTTTGATGACAGCTGGAACCCAATTGTGAACAACGAGGCAGGTGTTGCTGCGGCGAACGCACTGAAAACCATTGTTGATTGTGGCCCAGAGGGCGCGAAAAACTTTGGCTTTGGCGAAGCTTTGGGCGCGTTCTTGAACGGCGACACTGCGATGTTCTTGGATACGACAGTTGTTGCTGGTCAAATCGACAACCCTGACAAATCCAAAGTGGTTGGCAAAGTTGGTTGGGCCTTGCACCCAATGGGCACACGTCGCGGTTCGCAGACAGGTGGCTTTGGCATCGGGATTCCTTCAAATGCAGAGAACAAAGACGCAGCTTACCTGCTGATGCAGTGGCTGACGTCCAAGAAAGGCGACAAGCTTGTTGCGCTGGCAGGCGGTAACCCCTCACGGTTCTCAACCCACGCAGATGCTGACGTAAACGCAAAGTTCCCGCATATGGCAACGTTTGGTGAGGCGCTTCAATACGCTGATCCTGACTGGCGTCCGATTATCCCGGTATGGGGTAAAATCAACGCTGATCTGGGGACAACCCTTTCGAAGGTTCTTACCGAAGATTTGGACGTCAAAGAGGCTTTGGACGGTGTTGCAGAACGCGCCAAAGGTGTGATGGACGAAGCTGGCTACTACACTTGGCAGTAACCTAGACCGAACTTGGTGGGCGCAATTGCGCGCCCACCGCACAGGCCAATAAAGCGAACTCAGGCACGGAACCGTATGACCCATTCCCCTGACATAAACGATCCAGAGATCCTAAAGCCGCCTGCACGAAAGCGCAGCTGGCAGCAAAAAATGAATCGTCTGTCACCGTATATGTTTATGGTTCCTGCAGTGGTTATCATGGCAATCGCCCTGATCTACCCGCTTGGCTATATGATCTGGGGGTCCTTTCGGGACTGGAACCCAAGCCAATCAATTGGCGAGGCTGAATTTGTTGGTCTAAAGAATTACATCACCCTGTGGGGTGACCCGAATTTCCGCGAAAGTCTGGGTGTCACGCTGCGCTTTGCTTTCATCGTCGTTGGCGTCGAAATGATTTTAGGTGTCGGACTGGCGTTGTTACTGGATCGTGATATCCGCGGCATGTCCGTTTTGCGCACTATGTTCATCCTGCCGATGATGATCGCGCCTGTCGTTGTTGGTCTGATGTGGCGTTATATGTACCATCCGACGGTGGGCACGTTTAACCGCACGCTCGAAAGCATGGGCCTACCCAAGGTCGATTGGCTTGGGGATCATGCGCTTTTGTCCGTCATCATTGCTGACATCTGGCAGTGGACACCGTTTATCTTCATTCTATCCCTCGCCGCGCTGCAATCCTTGCCGCGCTCCGCGTTAGAAGCCGCGCGCATTGATGGTGCCACGGCATGGCAACAGATTTGGTTTATTAAACTGCCGCTGATGCTGCCCGTTCTGATTGTCACATGCCTGCTGCGTTTGATTGATGCGTTCAAAGTTCTTGAGGTGATCCTGGTGTTGACCCAAGGGGGGCCTGGCCTCTCCACTGAGATCCTTGCTTTGCGCATTTCACGCACTGCGACGGAATTCCGCGAATTGGGCGTTGCAGCCGCCATGTCAAACTATTTGCTGATCCTGTTGTTGATATTCACGCTCGGCATGTTTGCCTTTACCCGTTGGCAAGAAATACGGGCATCACGCGTTCGCGCCGCGGCAGAGGATGCTAGCTAATGGCACAGTCTACAACCAAAAATAACAGCGCATTTTTTGCTGTCATCGCGCTTATGGTTTTCATGGCCATTGGTCCGGTGCTGTTGATGCTGGTCAATTCCTTCAAGTTGGATGTCGATATCATTTCAGGCACATCAGGCTTGCTGTTTTTACCTACAATCCAAAACTACGAAACGGCCCTGTGCGATGTGTTGTGGTACGAACCTGAACACCTTGATTTTTGTTCTGTCAAATTTGGCGGCGCCTTTGTGAATTCCCTGATCATTGCGCTTGTGTCGACCACTCTGACGTTGGTCATTGGTTCAATGGCAGCCTATGCGCTGGTTCGGTTCCGCTTTATGGGGCGTGATACGGTTTCGATGACGACCCTTATGGTGCGCATGGTTCCGCCAGCGGTTCTTTTGGTTCCTGTATTTGGATTGTGGAACAATGAATTCTGCCTTGATAAAGAAGGCTTCCTTGGCGGCATGATCCGCGAAGCCTTCGGTGGGCGCGGCGATGTTTGCTTGGCTGGCACACATAGCGGGATTATCCTGATCTATGTTGCGATGAACCTTCCATTCGTGATCTGGATTTTGCAAAGCTTTATTGTTCAAGTCCCCCGCAGTCTGGAAGAGGCCGCACGGGTTGATGGTGCAGGCCCGTTTGGTGTGTTTTTCCGAATTGTCCTGCCCTTGATTAAACCCGGACTTGCGGCCGCTGCGATCTTTACCTTCCGCATCGCGTGGAACGAATATTTGCTGGCCTCCGCTCTGTCAGATCGGAACACCAAAACAGTGCCGATCCTTATCGTAAACAACATGTCAGAATTTAATGTGGAATGGGGCGTGATCATGGCGACCGGTATGTTGCTGGCGATCCCACCGATTATTTTCACACTCTTCGCGTCGCGGCAGATCATCACTGGTATGACAGCCGGTGCAGTTAAGGGATAAACCAATGACCAAAGTAGCAGTAATAACCGGCGGCGGCGGCGGCATAGGGCGGGCTGCGGCGATTGCCCTCTCCAAAGTGGGATGGACATGCGTTGTCACCGGCCGCACCAAAGCCAGCCTGGATGAAACCGTCAACGCACTGGACACACCTGGTAAGGCGATTGCCTGTGATGTGTCCAACGTGGATCAAGTGGACGCACTGTTCAAACAAACCGTCGATGCTTTTGGATCTGTCGATTTGGTGTTTAACAATGCAGGCGTCACAGCGGGCGGTGTTCCAGTAGACGAGTTGCCAGTCGAAGATTGGGACACCTTAATCGGGATCAATGTCAGCGGCGCATATTATGTTGCGCGCGCAGCCTTTGGCCAGATGCGCAAACAAGAAAACGGCGGCAGAATCCTGAACAGTGGATCGGTCTCTGCGACAACTCCACGCCTGTTTTCTGCACCCTATACGGTCAGTAAACATGCAATTACCGGCCTCACGAAATCGCTGGCTCTCGATGGGCGGCGCTACAACATCTGTTGTGGGCAAATCGACCTTGGCAACATTTCCTCCGCTATGGGCGATGCCATGGGCCAAGGGGTTTTACAGCCCGATGGATCAACACTGGCAGAACCCGTCATCAGCGTTGCGCCTGTTTGCGATGCCATCGTCTATATCGCTGGCCTGCCAAATGACGTGAACGTCTTAAACATCAACGTGATGGCAAACGGAATGCCGTTTGTTGGTCGTGGCTAGACACTTTAACACTATAGGAACTCCCAAATGAACGCTTCGATTTCTCTGGACCAAGAGTACACTTTTTATATTGGGACATATTCTGATATCGACGTCCTCGCGCATCAACCTTATGCGCCGACCCAAGGTGCTGGTATCCATACCGCCACGATATCCAAAGACGGACAGATTTCAGAGGTCGCAGCAACAAACGTGCTGAACCCTGCGGTTTTGACCCCGCATTCCAGTGGCAAAATGCTCTATGCGATTGTGGAAACCATCAAAAGCACAGGGATGGTGGTCCAGTATAAAATTGATGATGCCATGGGCCTAGAAGAGCAAAAGACCTATTGCGCGTCGGGCAAATCAACTTGTTATCTTGCGTTGTCACCCCAAAAGGATGCGGCGATTGTCATCAATTATTGGGACGCAATCATTGATGTCTGCGATGTCGATTCTGATGGCAATCTGGGTCAGACCGTGCAGAGCTTTAAGCAGGTGCACCGCAAGCCAGGTGAATGGCGTCAGGTGGAATATCGCGAAGACCATTGGACAAACCGCCAAGTTGGCCCGCACGCCCACTGCGCGCATTTCTGGCATGATTGGGTGTTCATCCCCGATCTTGGCGAAAACGCTGTGTTCCAATATCGTTGGAATGCGGATCAAAAACAATTGGTCCCCGACACGATTATCCCGTTCGAAGCAGGCTCTGGCCCGCGTCACATGGCGATGCACCCGACCTTGGACATTTGCTATATTTCGAACGAGTTGTTCAACACAGTCTGCGTGGCAAAACTTGACGCATCGAACCCATCTGAAACCAAAGAGCGGATGTCCCCGATCCAATACGTTTCAACGCTAGAAAACCGCGATCAGGTGTCTTACGTTTCGGAAATCAAACTCTCCTCCGATGCTAAGTTTTTGTATGTTTCAAACCGTGGCGACAATTCGATTGCGATCTTTAAGGTTCTGGACGACGGGCAGTTGGAACGTATCGACATCGTACCAACTGGCGGTAAATTCCCGCGCCACTTTGCGTTGACACCCTGTGGTAAGGCGATGCTGGTGGCCAATCAGGATTCATCCAATATCACGACGTTCGCGCGTGACGTTAAAACAGGTTTGATCACGCCAACAGGTGATACATATGACCAAGCCGCGCCAAACTATATTCGTTTTGTATAGGGGCCATTTATGACGCTACCCGTTTCTGCAAATCTGGGGTTTCTTTGGGATCACCTTGCGTTGCCTGACCGTATTCGGGCCGCCAAAGCGGCTGGTTTTGATGCGGTTGAATGTCACTTTCCCTATGACCATGAAGCCCGTGAAATTGCAGATACACTGCGCGAAACGGGTCTTCGTATGCTGGGGATCAATACCATTCTTGGCCCCGAAGGTCATTTTGGGCTGGCAGCGATGACGGGTCGCGAACCCGAGGCCCGCGCGGCCATTGACCAGGCGATTGAGTATGCCATTGCAATTGATGCGCGCCATATTAACGTTGTGGCGGGTTTAACTGACGGTGGCCCTGCGGCGGAATCCACCCTGCAGTCCAATCTGGAATATGCAGCGCAACGGGCAGACTCCCACGGCATCATGATCGTCGTCGAAGCCTTGAACCCGCGCGCTGTTGCGGGTGCGCACCTTGCCTCGCAAGATCAGGCGCTGGCAACAGTTGCTAGTGTTGGCGTGCCGAACCTTAAGATTATGTTGGATTTCTTCCACGCTCAGATTGTGCAAGGGGATTTGGAAACATTGATCCGAAACAACATCGCACAGATCGGCCATGTTCAGTTCGCAGCAATACATGATCGCGGTGAACCAGACCAAGGCGAATTGAACTATCCCTATCTGTTTCACGTGCTCGAAGATGCGGGCTATAAGGGGCATCTTGGGGCGGAATATCGCCCGCGAGGCGAAAGCGTCGAAGCTGGTCTTGGTTGGCTGGCGCAATACAAAAGCCAATGATACGCGCCCAGATCGCCATTAAAATGCAATCTGCGCCTTTATGACTTCACTTCGATCTGATGCTTTTTCAAACGCGGACACTGCATCCGCTAGCGCAAAAGTATGCGTAATCAGTGGTTTCACATCAAGCCGCCCATTCCGCATCATATCCACAGCAGTAAAAAACTCCGAATGGAACCGAAATGAGCCTCTCAGTTCCAGTTCTTTGGCGGTCATGGCTTGAACAGGCAACGTCATATCACCACCAAGCCCCAACTGCATAATGATGCCACGTGGCTTCATCGCGCTAACGGCATCGCTTAGGGCGGCAGCGACCCCAGAACATTCAAAAAGAATATCGAAATGCCCTTTGCCCTGTGCGTATTTTGCCAGTGCATTAGGGGAGGTAGCGACATTGTGAGTGCTGTCTGCACCAACAGATTTCGCTTTGGCCAAGGTGAAATCTTCGACATCTGTGGCCACGATCTCGACCGCGCCAGCGGCGCGTGCCACAAGAACCGCTAGCATTCCAATCGGGCCGCACCCCGTCACCAGAACACGTTTGCCCATCAAGTCACCAGCCCGTTGTGCGCCGTGTAACACCACCGAAAGCGGCTCTGCCATTGCGGCTTCACCCGCGCTTAGCCCATCTGCAACCGCACATTGGGCTGCATCAACAACCAGATGTTCACGAAACGCGCCTTGGATATGTGGGAACGGCATCGCAGAGCCATAAAATCGCATATTCGGGCAATGGTTCTGATGGCCTGCCGTGCAATAACTGCATTCGCCACAGGGACGGGAGGGTGAAACAGCCACCAGCTGCCCGACCTTCAAATCGTGAACCTCTGGCCCCAGCTCGGCAATTTTTCCTGAAACTTCATGCCCCAAAATCATCGGTTCTTTCAGGCGCACAGAGCCAAAGCCACCATGATTAAAGTAGTGCAAATCTGATCCGCAAATGCCGCCAGCTTGAATGTGAACCCGCACTTGGCCAGCCTCAGGCGCCTGTGCTGTGCGCTCTTCTATGTGCAAATCCCGCGCACTGCGGATGACGATCGTCTTCAATTTGAACCTCTTGGTGTTTACTTATTTTATCCGTATGGTATCGATACCATAAATGAAAAGCGCAATCTACTCTGATGGACATAAAATGACATATGAACTGTTTTCCCTAGCTGGGCGGCGTGCCTTGATTACTGGCTCTTCCCAAGGCATTGGATTTGCATTGGCCAAAGGACTGGCTGCTGCGGGCGCTACAGTTATCATCAATGGCCGCGACTCTGCTAAAATTGAGGCAGCGGTCGCTGATTTGGCGCAAGCGGGGGCCTCTGTTGAAAAGCTGGCATTTGACGTCACCGACCATGACGGCGTGCGCGAAGCTGTTGATGCTTTTGAAGCAAAGACAGGCGCAATTGATATTCTGATCAACAATGCTGGCATGCAGCACCGCACGCCATTGCAAGATTTTCCCGCGGATCGCTTTGAAGCTCTTTTGCAAACCAATGTCGCCAGTGTGTTCCATGTAGGCCAAGCCTGTGCGCGTCACATGATTGAACGTGG
>CALLAV010000121.1 GCA_938001995.1 uncultured Amylibacter sp.
CATCAGGTCCGAACAGCTTCGAAACCCTTTCAAAAATCAGTAAGCAGTCGAAGGCAAATTCTCAAAAATTAACCAGCCTTACCCGCTGAAAATTAACCTTTACCAAATAAAAAGGGCGCCCGCAGACGCCCTTTTCTGATCCGTTTTTGGCTGGTTTAGAAGCCTGCTTTGATCTTCTCAAACTCGGCGATCATCTTCTCGCGCAGTTGTTGGTTCATCGGCTTTTGCGCCAGCACAGGCACGTCCACCGCACCGAGGCCAGCACCGTCGAGCGCCTCTGTCCCGAGCACGTCCATCTGTGCTTGGTTGCCGTGGCCATAGCCCCATTCGTTCACGATATACGCAGACGATGATGGGTCCATCCATGCGTTGAAGAAGTCGTAGACTTTATCAACGCTGCCTGGCCCGTCTTTCAGATCAACGTAACCACAGAACCACGTCGAAGACCCTTCTTTTGTTGAACGGTTCGCCGCTACTGGCACCTCTTCCGCTGCCAATGTCACAGGCGTTTCGTTCCATGCCCAAGCGACGATAACCTCACCAGAGGTCATCAACTGACCAAGCTCGGCTCCGTCTGCCCAATAGGCGCGCACGTTCTGGTGTGCTTCGCGCAGCCAGACGTTGGCTTTGGCGAAATCTTCCTCTGTGGCTTTGGACCAATCCGTAGTTCCCGTCGCCAAATACGCCAGCGCGTAAACATCGTCTACATTGTCTGGCAGCGAAATGCGGCCTGCGTATTTCGGGTCGCGAAACACTTCCAGTGTATTCATGGCGGCTTCGTCCACCAGATCGGTACGATAGGTTAACGCAGTGGAGCCCCAATCGGCAGGAAGCATGTAATACTCCCCATCAATCTTGAACGCCTCTTTCATGGTTTCGTTCACTTCGTTCCAACGCGTGATGCGGCTCGCGTCGAGCGGCTCTAGTAAGCCTGCTTCATGCCACTTGGAAACCGATTGGCTGCAAGGATGCGAAACGTCGGCCTTAAAGCCAGAGCGCAGCTTTTGGAACGCTTCTTCCTCTTCCCCGAAGAAGGCGAACGTTGGTGCCGCACCATGCTGTTCGATGTACTTCTGGAAGAAGCCTTCGTCTTCATAGCCGGACCAGTCGAAGACGATCAGCTCTTCATCCGCAGCAAAGGCGGATGTGGCAACGATGAAGCCAGACAGAACTGTCGTGGTTAATAGTTTACTAATTTTCATGATAACTCCCTGATAATGCGCATGTCTTTACCCGCCACGCACGCGCGAATGGCCTGCCGTAAAGGCTAGTCCAAGATTTTCCACACGTCTAGGGATTCGATGAGGCCCGCACGGCGATATTTGCCCGAATAAACGCCACGATAAAGATCGCGGTTAGGATCAAGATCACCGTTGGGGCGGGGGCGCTGTCGATATAAAAGCTGAGATAGACGCCCAAAAAACCAGAAATCAGCGTTACCAAAACTGCGATCACCAGCATCCGTTCAAACCGTTTCGTCAGCAAATAGGCGATTGCACCGGGCGCAATCAACAACCCGATGGACAGGATAATCCCGACCGCCGACAGCGTCGCAACAATGGTTAAAGAAATCAGCGCCAGCATCCCGTAATGGAGCCACCCTACGTGCAATCCAACCGCCTGCGCTTGCACAGGATCAAAAGAATGCAGCATAAAATCTGCCCGTTTGGCGATCATGACAACGCCCACAAAGGCCGCAATAAGGCCTGCCGTCCACAACTGTTCTGGACCAACACCCAGCATATTGCCAAACAGAATATGGTCCAAATGCACGTCCGTCGTGATTTTGGTATAAAGCACGATGCCAAAACCAAACATGCCGGAAAACACGATCCCCATCACCGTGTCCTGCTTCACTCGACTGTTTTCCGCCAAGAACCCCGTAGCGAGCGCACAAACCATCCCCGCGCAAAAAGCACCTATGATCAAAGGGATATTGATCAGATAGGCCAGCACGACACCCGGCAAAACCGCATGGCTAATCGCATCGCCCATCAAGGACCACCCCTTGAGCACGAGGTAGCAAGACAGCAAACTTGTCGGAACAGACAAGATCGCCATCATCAGAAACGCGGTGTTCATAAAGGCGAATTGAAAGGGTTGAAGCAGTGTGTCGATCATGTCTCTAACGCCTTTGCAGCCCGTCGCCGTGCGGCCAAATACCCATGTTTGGGCGCACAGAAAAACGCGATCAGAAAGATCAGCGTTTGCAGGGAAACGATCAATCCGCCTGTCGCCCCATCAAGGAAAAAGCTCAGATACGCACCAACGAAACTCGTCCCAGATCCGATTGCAACGCTGACCATCAACAGCTTTGGAAATCGATCCGTCAGCAGATACGCCGTGGCCCCAGGCGTCACGACCATCGCAATCACTAGAAACGCGCCGACTGTTTGTAGTGCCGCGACACAAGACGCGGACAGCAACGTAAAGAACACCACCCGCAGAAGATCAGGCTTTAACCCAATAGACCGCGCGTGGTTTTCATCAAAAAACGTCACCATCAGGTCTTTCCACTTCAACAGCAAAATCGCCAACGTCACAAACCCAATGATCGCCAATTGCCATTTGTCTGACGGCGTAATCGCCAGAATATTACCAAGCGTAATTGTCTGAATGCTCACCGACGTGGGCGACAAGGACACCATAAACAGGCCCAGCCCAAAGAAAGACGTGAAGATCAAGCCAATGATCGTGTCCTCTTTCAATCCCGATCGTTGGTTCAAAAACAGCATTGCCCCCGCAGCCAATCCCCCTGCCGCAAAAGCACCGAGCGCGAAAGGCAGGCCGAGCATATAGGCCCCCGCGACACCAGGAACGATCGAATGGCTGAGCGCGTCACCGATCAGCGACCAGCCTTTGAGCATGAGGTAAGCCGATAAAAACGCGCACACTCCGCCCACCAACGCAGACACCCACATAGCGTCGAACATATAACCATAGGTAAAGGGCAGCAGCAGGGTTTCCATTACTCCTCCGTTGCCTCTTTTTGTTTCTCGTCTTCGTGGCCATAAACAACGAAGGGCCGTTCATCGTCGGTAATCACACGAATCTGACGGCCATCGTCATCATCATGCAAATCGGAACCGCCCAGAACGAAGTGGCGCAGCACACCGCCAAAAGCGATTTCCAGATTCTCGTGCGTAAACGTCTGCTCCGTCGGGCCATAGGCCAGCACAGTTTCTTTCACCAGAACCGTGCGGTCACAAAACTCTGGCACAGACCCGAGGTTATGGGTCGACACCAACATCACACGGCCTTCATCGCGCATCTCTCGCAGCAGCGCGATGATTGCATCTTCGGTTTGCACATCGACACCTGTAAACGGCTCATCCAACAGGATCACCTGCCCCTCTTGTGCCAATGCGCGGGCAAGAAAGACTCGCTTGCGTTGGCCGCCTGACAGTTCACCGATTTGACGTTCGCGATACTCGATCATATTGACCCGTTCCAGCGCTTGCGTCACCGCATCGCGGTCTGCCTGAGAAGGCCTGCGCAAGAATCCCATGTGACCATAACGGCCCATCATGACTACGTCTTCGACCAACACAGGAAAGGTCCAATCGACCTCTTCTGATTGCGGAACATAAGCCACGATATTCTG
>CALLAV010000122.1 GCA_938001995.1 uncultured Amylibacter sp.
TGTCACGCGGGTGTTTGAGCATGTGCCAGACATTGCCGTCGGTATCCACCCCACTGCGATTATCGACCCTTCTGCGCAAATTGGCGCGAACCCGTCCATTGGCCCGTTTGTGGTAATCTCGTCAGGCGTTACAATCGGCGACAACGCGCGCATTGCCAGCCATAGCAGCATCGGGCGGGATGCAACTGTCGGCCATAACGCGTTGATTTATCAGGGATGTCACATCGGCGCGCGGGTACAGATTGGCAATGATTTTTACGCCCAACAAGGCGTGGCCGTGGGCGTGGACGGGTTTTCGTATGTGACCCCGAAACCGGGCGCAGTGGAAGAAGCAAAAGCCACGGGCCAGATCACCAGTGCCAGCAAAACCGACGGCTTTGCACGGATCAATTCGCTTGGGTCTGTGATACTTGGCGACCGCGTGGAAATTGGTGCGAATTCAGCACTGGACCGCGGGACAATCGCGAACACGACAATTGGCAATGGAACCAAGCTCGATAACCTCGTGCATGTGGGCCATAACGTTACTGTGGGCGAAAACTGTTTGCTGTGTGGGCAGGTGGGCGTTGCGGGCAGCAGTGTGATCGGCGATCGTGTCGTGCTGGGCGGGCAGGTGGGTGTGGCGGATCACATCACCATTGGATCAGACGTGATCGCGGCAGGTAAGTCTGGAATTTCCAGTAATGTGCCATCTGGACGCGTGATGATGGGCAGCCCTGCGATGAAAATGAACCTCAATATAGAGGCCTATAAAGCCCTTCGTCGACTGCCCCGATTGGTGGCAAAGGTCGCACGTTTGGAAAAGATGGTTTCCAAACCGTCTGAAACTGATTAATTCCAGTCCCAAGGTTCGAACGCAGGTGAAGATACCCATGGCTGTCCATGACAAAATCAAAGAGATCCTTGCCGAGCAAGCACTGCTGACGCCCGAGGATGTGGCGGATACGGCGTCTTTGCAGGATCTTGGTATCGACAGCCTTGGCGTTGTCGAGGTGATCTTTGCCATTGAAGAAGAGTTCAGCATCTCTGTGCCGTTTAATGCGAATGATCCAGAGGCGTCGAACTTCGACATATCCTCGGTTCATGCCATCAGCGCAGCGGTGAGCCAGCTAATCGCGCAGCAGTCGGGCTGACCCATGACCAACCGCGTCGTCATTACAGGACAAGGCGCGTTTTGTGCGCTTGGCGGGACGGCTGATGCGGTGGTGAATGCCATGCTGAACGGGACGTGCGCCATTGGCCAGATGGATTTCCCTGATGTGGGTCGTTTAAGTGTTCAGATCGGGGCGCAGATCAAAGGGTATGACGCGAATGCGCTGTTTACCCGCTCTGAACAGGCGCTTTACGATCCGTTTACGCAATACGCTTTGATCGCTGCGAAGGAGGCGATGGCCCAATCCGGCCTGACCCTAAACGATGCGCTGGCGCTGCAAACGGGTGTTGTTCTGGGGTCCGCAGGTGGCGGGCTGCAAACGCAGGATCAGAATTACAAAACAGTCTATGAGGACGGCAAAAACCGTGTGCATCCCTTTGTGGTCCCTCGTTTGATGATGAACGCCGCCTCCAGCCATGTGTCGATGGCGCATGGGGCGAAGGGGCCTTGTTTCACGGTCAGCACGGCCTGTGCCTCGTCCAATCATGCGATGGGGCAGGCGTTTCAGATGGTGCGCTCTGGCGGGGCCCAGGTGATGATCACGGGGGGCAGCGACTCTATGTTGTGCTTTGGCGGGATAAAGGCCTGGGAAGGGCTGCGCGTTTTGTCACCCGATGGATGCCGCCCGTTTTGTGAAACCCGCAACGGCATGGTTCAGGGCGAAGGCGCGGCGGTGTTTGTATTCGAGGAATTGGAACACGCCAAAGCACGCGGCGCGACAATTCTAGCCGAAGTCGCTGGGTTTTCCATGACAGCTGACGCGGCTGATATTGTGGTTCCAAGTGCTGAAGGTGCTGCGCGGGCCATGGCTGCGTCCGTTGTCGATGCGGGGCTGAACGCGGATCAGATCGGATATGTGAATGCCCACGGCACTGCAACAGCGGTGAATGACAAAACCGAAGTGGCCGCCCTGCGCACCGCCTTTGGCAGCGCGGCAGAAGGTATGGCGATATCATCAACGAAATCCATGCACGGTCACATTATGGGGGGCACGGGTGCGGTCGAGCTGTTGTCGTGCATTGCCGCCGTAAAAGACGGCGTTTTGGCCCCCACGGTGAACCTGCATTCCAAAGACCCTGCCTGTGATCTGGATGTTGTGGCGAACACTGCGCGTGAAAATCCTGTCGAAGCTGCGATCAGCAACGCCTTTGCCTTTGGCGGTTTGAACGCGGTGATCACGCTAAAGCGTTTCTCATAAAAAACCCCGCTCAATGGCGGGGTTTTTCAATTCAATATCTGCTAACTGTTGGCGCTGTTATTTCGGCGCGATCGCATTCCATGCAGCTGTGAACCCTGACAAGGACAGATCTAGGTTCAGCGGCTGATCTGGCGCTGCCACGGACACGATGAGAACGTTGGCTTTTGCACCGCGTTTCATGGCGTCAATCTCGGCTTGTGTCATGCCAAAACGGGCATAACACCCTTGCTGGTCACACCATGTATACGGATAGCGTTTGGCTTTGCCTGCGTCGATTTTCATCACTACTTGCGCTGTCAACAAAGAGCCAAGCGGCGTTGCAATGTCTACGCCCGCAACCGCTTTGCCACCTTTTGGCAGGGCTTGCATGTCCAATTGCGCAATTGGGTTGCCATCCGTGTCAGACAGCAGGTTGAACAAACGACATTCTTCTTCTTCGACGACTTCGCCTTTGATACAACGCACTTCCCACTCGCCCTGCTTCTCGCGCAAATAGCCTTCGCCAAGTGCAGGCTCAGCGGATTCTGCAAGCTCTTCTGCGGTTTTGAACTCTGTCCCTGTGGACGTTTCGGTTTCCGCTTCGGTGGTTGTTTCAGTTTCCGTTGTGGTTTCCTGCGCAAAGGCGACAGGGGACATCATCAACAATGCGATTGCGGCGGGGATCAATGTGTTCTTCATCAAGAGACCTATATTTTCCTTTGAAAGCTGTTCTTTCATTAACGTTTACATAATAGCAAACGAAAGGCTTGTCAGCGCATTTTTTCGTGTGTGCGGTGGTTTGCCCATTTGCCTGAATTGGCTTCACAAACCGTAACAATTGCTGGCTATCAGATGCAAAAAAGACGCTCGGAGTTTTCTCCTGAGCGTCTTTTTTTCTGCGTAAGCAGTTCTCCCCATCGGACTGGCCGATCATTGTGGAGGGAAACTAGGCAAGAAATTTCCGCGCGTCAACAGTGGGTTGGATAAAATGTCGCAGTTATTTAACATATTCAGGAACAAGTGGCGAACACTGACCAAAGGGTCAAAAATGAACGCGATTCAAGCGTGGCAAACCCGTATTTTCCCGCTAATGTGCGTCAAATTTTGCAGGAGCAGGCATCATGGACAGCAACGAACTCATTTTCATCGGCGGCGGCGGCAAAGACTACGCAGAGCCGCAATCACTCATTTTGAAGTACGCGAACCGTCACGGGCTTATTGCGGGTGCCACGGGTACGGGCAAGACGGTAACACTGCAAATCTTGGCCGAAAGTTTTTCCAAAGCGGGTGTCCCTGTCATCCTGTCTGATGTGAAGGGCGATTTGTCTGGGCTGGCAAAATCCGGGTCGCCTGATTTCAAATTGCACGATGCGTTCATGAGCCGTGCCACGAAGATCAAATTCGAAGACTATGACTACGACAAATTTCCTGTGACCTTCTGGGACCTGTTTGGCGAACAGGGCCACCCGGTGCGCACAACCGTATCTGAAATGGGCCCACTTTTGTTGTCCCGTTTGATGGAACTGACTGACGCGCAAGAGGGTGTGATGAACATCGCCTTCCGTGTGGCCGACGAAGAAGGCCTCGCGCTCTTGGATCTGAAAGACTTGCGCGCCATGCTGATGTGGCTCGGTGAAAACGAAGACGCGGTGTCTCTGGAATATGGACGCGTTGGCAAGGCATCGATTGGAGCGATCCAGCGCCGCTTGCTGGTGCTGGAAAACCAAGGTGCCGATGCGTTCTTTGGCGAACCTGCGTTGGATCTTATGGATATGATTTCAACCACTTCGGGTGGGCAGGGGCGGATCAACATTCTTGCGGCCGATAAACTGATGCAAAGCCCACGGCTCTATGCCACGTTCTTGTTGTGGATGCTGTCCGAGTTGTTCGAAATGCTTCCAGAAGTCGGCGATCCTGACAAACCCAAACTGGTGTTCTTTTTCGACGAAGCACACCTGTTGTTTGACGACGCCCCCAAAGCGTTGCTCGACAAAGTTGAACAAGTGGCACGATTGATCCGATCAAAAGGGGTCGGTATTTACTTTGTGTCGCAAAACCCTGCGGATGTGCCTGATGACATTCTTGGCCAACTGGGCAACCGTATGCAGCACGCGCTGCGCGCCTTCACCCCCAAGGATCAAAAGGCGCTGCGGCTGGCTGCCGAAACCTTCCGCGAAAACCCCGCTTTTGACACGCGCGATGCGATCACGGACATGGGTGTGGGCGAGGCATTGGTCTCTACCTTACAAAAGAAGGGGATGCCGTCGATTGTAGAACGCACGTTGATCCGTCCGCCGTCTTCACAGCTGGGTCCGATCAGCAAAGACGAACGTTCCGCGATCATCGCAAATTCCCATGTTGCGGGCCTGTATGAAGAAGAAGTGGACCGCGAAAGCGCATTTGAAAAGCTACGCAAACGGGCGGATGATGCCGCCGAGGAAGCCGAGCGTATTGAACGCGAAGCAGAGGAAGCTGAAGCCCGCGAAGAGGCAGAAGCCGAACGCGAGCGCGAGTTTCAAAAGGCACGCCGCTATGACGGGGGCAGCACACGCAAAACCACGACGCGCAAACGCTCTTCGCGCGGGGATAGTGTTGGGACGACCTTTGCCAAATCGTTTGCACGCCAATTGGGCACACGGGCAGGGAGAACGTTGATCCGTGGGGTCTTGGGCAGTTTGTTTAAAGGCCGTTAAAGCCGTTTAATCCGCAAGCGTGTAATCTTATTCTGTTCGCGTTCTGCAATTTCAAATCTGAACTTGTGGAACGCGAAAACTTGCCCCACATCTGGGATCATCTGTGCTTCGTGGATGACCAGACCCGCGATCGTGTTCGCCTCGTTGTCCGGTAAGGACCAGTCGAGCGCACGGTTCAAATCACGGATCGTCATGGCACCATCAATCACGTAATTGCCTGCGTCGTCCATTTGCGGGATCGGTTGATCATCCACATCATGTTCGTCAGAAATCTCGCCGATGATTTCTTCAATGATGTCTTCGAGCGTTATCAATCCCTGCAACGCACCATATTCGTCGACCACCAACGCAAAGTGCGTCTTGCGGCGCAAAAACTCGCGCAGCTGATCATCAAGAGTCGTGGTTTCAGGCACGAAATACGGCTTCATCGCCACGTCTAGCGCCTGAAAATCATCAAGCGCGTTCAAACCAGTGCCTTCGCCGCGCATCAATTTGTTTACGGCGCGCAACAGGTCCTTGGCGTGGATAACGCCGACAATGTTTTCAGGGTCGCCCTGGTACAGTGGCAAGCGTGTGTAAGGCGAGGTCAAACACTGGTTTATCAGGTCTTGGGGCGCACTGTTCGCATCAATCATTTCCATGTCAGAGCGATGCAACATGATCTCTTCCACCTCGCGGTCTTTCAGATCAAGCGCACCGAGCAAACGATCACGATCATCGCGATCTACGTTGCCTTCCACATGGCCAAGCGCAATTGTGCCCGCGATCTCTGCCTGGGCAGCACCTGCTTCGGCTTGATCCGACGATGATACCCCCATCAAGCTTAATATCCCGCGCACAATAAGTTGCACCAGCAATACAATCGGTGACAGCAAGGCCACCACAATTGTGATCGGCAAGGATACCATGGTCGCGGCTTTTTCGGACTGCAAAATCGCATAGGTTTTTGGCAGCACTTCGGCAAACACCAACACCAGCGCGGTCATCACAAGGGTCGCCATAGCAATGCCGTTTTCGCCAAATAGGCGCAAAAACAGACTGGTCGCCAGAGATGCTGCAAGGATGTTCACAAGGTTATTGCCCAGCAGAACCGCACCGATCAAACGCTCGGAATCTTCGGTCAATTTCAGTGCGCGATTTGCGCCAACTGACCCACGATCCGCAAGGGAATGCAACTTGCCGCGTGACGCTGCGGTCAGCGCGGTTTCACTGCCCGAGAAGAAGCCTGAAATACATAACAAACATATGATCGCAAGCACGGTCATCCATGCCTCAAAATCCATCAAAACTGTTGCACTTTGTGCAGTTTCCATTTCTGGTCGTCCTTAACATTAATCTCTTGCCCGTTATGGGCATCCAGCCCGCCCCCTGCAAGAGAGGAGCCGCCATGCGTATCAAAGATATAGGTGAGTTGAGCGGCGAAATCCTGCTTTTTGGCGGAGTTTATTCAAACTTGGCAGCATTTGACGCGATGATTGCGCTTGCGCAGGCGCGGGGCATTGCGCCGAGCAATATGATTTGTACGGGCGATGTTGTGGCTTATTGCGCTGATGCACAGGCTTGCGTGGACCGAATTCGCGCCTTGGGCTGTCCTGTTTTGGCAGGCAATTGCGAAGTGCAATTGGCGCAAAGTGCCGATGATTGTGGTTGCGGGTTTGACGCGGGTTCTGAATGCTCGCTCCTGTCACGCGGCTGGTATGCCCATGCGCAAAAGGATGTGTGTTCAAAAAATAAAGCATGGATGAACGGCTTGCCCGAACGGATCATTTTTACCCACTTGGGCAAACGCTACGCTGTGGTTCATGGTGGGGCGAGCGACATTGCATCTTTCGTTTGGCCTGTGGTTGCGGATCACGAAGTATTGCACGAAATCAATCTGTTGCAAGATCAGGTTGGCCCCATTGATGGCGTCATTGCGGGTCACACTGGGCTTTCTATGGACCGAACAATAAACGGCGTTCGCTGGATCAATTCTGGGGCGGTTGGAATGCCCCCCAACGACGGCGATCCCCGCGGTGCTTTCGCAACACTGAACGGTGACACGGTGACCTTTGAACGTTTTGAATATGATGCAGCTGTTAGCATCGCTGCTATGAAAAGCGTCGGCCTCACGCAGGGCTATGACACCGCACTTCAAACAGGGTTCTGGCCGTCCGAGGATACGCTACCCCTTGAAATGCGCCGTCAGTCCTCTGCCAAGGGATGATGGGTTAGAACCAGCGATTTCAGGTTCTCATCAAGCACATGGGTATAAATCTCGGTCGTGGCGACATCTGCGTGTCCCAGCAGCATTTGGATCACGCGCAAATCCGCGCCGCCCGCCAGCAAATGTGTTGCAAAGGCATGGCGCAGGGTGTGGGGCGTGACCGTTTCAGGGCTGACCCCTGCCACAACGGCAATCTCTTTCACCAATGTGTAAAACCGAATGCGCGTCAGGTGCCCCAGCTTGCCCCCCGACGGAAACAGAAATCGCGACACAGGTTTGCCCTTGGCCACGCCAGCTTCCTCTGCCCCGTCACGCTGTTTCAACCAAGCCGCGATTGCCATTTTGGACGCGGGCGATAGGGGAACCAATCGTTCTTTATCGCCCTTACCGCGCACCAAAACCATCTCGGGATTGCCGCGCACGGATGCGACGGGCAGGGACACCAGCTCGGTTACACGCATGCCCGTCGCATAAAGCACTTGCATCAAACAACTGTTGCGCAGGCGATCCCCTTCGGAACGACCAGTCTGTTGCGCAGCTTCTAACAGCCGTTCGACCTCTGCTTCGCTCAGGGTTTTTGGCAAATGCCGCTTCTTCTTTGGGCCGCGAATTTGGGTGGCAGGATCAGCGTCGCGCCAGCCTTCTTCAAAGGCAAAGCGAAACAATTGACGTACCGCAGACAAGCGCCGCGCGCGGGTCGCTTGGGCCATGCCGCGCTCGTCCAGACTGATCAAATACCCCTCGATGTCGCCACGAGTCGCTTTCGCAAAATCCGTTTTCTTCTCTGCCAAATACTCATGAAACTCTGCCAGATCAGCGCCGTAAGCCTTGAGGGTGTTTTCCGAAGAATCTTGTTCCGCATACATGGCTTCAAGAAACGTTTCGATCCAGTTTTGCATCAGACGGGGCCTGCCAGATACAGCATCACCTGGATCGCAATGCGCCGAGCCTCTTCCTCTAAACCCGCAATCCGTAGGGCCGCAATCGTGGTTTCTACGGCGGCTGGGTCACGATGACGAGAGCGCACAAGGTTGGTCATGGATTTCAAAATCGCTTCGCCCATACGGCCTTGGCGGGCGTCTACGATCAGGGAATTGGATGAGGTCGTGCCCTCAAAGGCGGCGCGGATGGCGGCTTCCATGTCCGAATTGGCCGATTGTGGCGTTTCGCCAAGCGCGATGGCTTGCATAAACGCATCCGTGGCGGTTTGAGGCGCGAACTCTGTGACCAGCTCCGCCGCATCTGTGTGCAACAACTGCAATCGAAACCGCACACGATCACCAGATGGGGTCAGTGGCATGCCGTCCAAATCTTCCGCTGCAATATCCGCGAGTATAAAGCTCAGGCCAACTTTGTTCAGGTCGCGGTAGGCCACGCGCAGGGTTTCGGATATCTGTTCAGACTGTCCGTCTTCAATCGCGCGGAGCAGTTTTTGCACCGCTGAAACACGGACCCAAACGCCGCCAGATGCAGAAGGCTTTCCATCTTGATAGAGCGCGATAAGCCGCTGTGGCGGCAGAGCCTGCGAACGCACCAGCCGTTCTGTGGCAATCACTTGGTTCCGCCAGCCCGTTTCGCGCTGCAAATCCTGATGCAAAAACGCAAGCGGCAGTGCCTGACCACTGCGCGGCATGGCCAGCGCCTCGCGCATGATAAAATCAAGCGCGGTAAGCGGAACAGGGGCAGGGGGCGGATTGGCTTCGTCAAACAGTTCAGGGTCAAGGAATAGGGTTAAAAGGTCCGCGTCCAATTCGGGAATTTGGCGCAAGGACTTTGCGGTCGTTAAGGTCAGGGCCGCAGCAGTCCAATCGTTTTCACGAGCCAGACAAAACACACGTTCCTTCAGGCTTGGCGCGAGGGACGGGTTTCGCAACATATCCGCACAGGCGGTTTGTGCACGTCCTGTCAGCAGCCCGACATCAAACGCTTGATGAAATAGATCGGGTGTGGATGGCCCTGCCTGGTTTAACAAAGCCTCTGCCTGATCGAGCGCACCTGCGTTCAGCAAATGTGCCACCCGCGCTGACAAAATCTCACCAGGTTGACCCGCACGCGTTGGCGCGTCTATTTCACTGAGCGCAATGCGCTGCCATAGGGCGGTGATTTCGGGCAGTGTAAAATCAAAATAGGGTTCGACCAGTCGCGCAATCACGGCCGGATCTGAATTTCCCCAAAAGTTTTGTGGAATGCCTGTCTGTTCGGACGTCAAGATCCCCACCGCGTCGGGTTGGGATGTAGACAAGGGCGTCGTCTGGATTGCTTCGGTCGTGATGCCGCCACGCGACTTGGTCGATGTGGTCAAATCGCTTTGTTGAATGGCACCAGAAGTTTGACCCAATCCCGCAATGGGCAGGGCGGCCAACAGCAAAAATGCAGGGGTGAAAAGTTTATGACCCATCAAGCGTAACAGGGACTGTCACCTCGGTTTGGGGGGCAGAGAGGTCACCCACGTAAGAATATCCCAACAATCCCAAAAAACCGAGACACACCAAAATAAGCAAAAACTTGATCAACTTGCCCATTAATATTCGCCTTTGAAGCCTGTTATTGTCGTTACCCCGCCAAACCGTGTTCCAAAGAAAACGAGCCAAAGGGGTTGTGTGAACGTTAGACAATGTTATCACCCAAAATGGAATTTGATAATGGGGCATCGGCAGGAAGTTGCGTATTTTCTGCCCAGTGGACCCAAAATGAAACGGGGGCGCCGTGCGCTATCAGTTGACCAAGACAATCGCTGTGATTGGCCTGATGGGCGCGGGAAAAACCGCCGTTGGCACGTTGGTTGCGCAAAAGCTGGGCACGGCGTTTCTCGATTCTGATCACGAGATTGAAAAGGCCGCCAATATGAGCGTGGCTGAGATTTTCACCCGTGACGGCGAAGGGTTTTTCCGCGCCAAAGAAAGCCAGGTGTTGGAGCGTTTGTTGAAAAGCGATCCTTGCATTTTGTCCACGGGTGGCGGGGCCTATATGTCGGATGTGAACCGCGCGTTGATTTCGCGTCATGGTGTGGCGCTGTGGTTGAAAGCGGATCTTGATCTGCTGTGGTCGCGGGTGCGGCACAAAAATACGCGGCCTTTGTTGCGCACGGAAAATCCCTATCAAACGCTGTCTGACCTTTATGAGAAGCGCAATCCAATCTATGCCCAAGCAGAGATTGCAGTGGAATCCGAACAAGGTCTAAGCCTTGAAGCAATGGCCAACAAAGTGGTCGAAACTTTGGTAAATGCGCCCAACAGCGGCGTTACAGTAAAGGCAAGATAATGCGCGAACAGGTTCATGTGGATTTGGGCACTCGGTCCTACGACATTGAAATCGGAACTGATTTGCTGTCGAAAAGTGGGGCGTTTGTAGCGCCGTTTTTGCAGCGCAAGAAGGTCGCAATCATCACGGATGACACCGTGGCAGGGCTGCATTTGCAAACACTGTTGGACGGTTTGGCGACCGAGGGGATAGAGGCCGTGACACTGACCTTGCCCGCGGGTGAGGCGACGAAGTCTTGGGAGAACATCCAGAAATCCGTCGAATGGCTGCTGGCCGAAAAAATCGAACGCGATGATATCCTGATTGCTTTTGGCGGTGGTGTGATTGGTGATCTGGCAGGTTTTGCCGCCGCGATCCTGCGCCGTGGCATTCGGTTCGTGCAAATTCCGACGTCTTTATTGGCACAGGTGGACAGTTCGGTTGGGGGCAAGACGGGGATCAACTCGCCCCACGGCAAAAACCTTGTAGGTGCGTTTTATCAACCGCAATTGGTGCTGGCGGATGTGTCTGTTCTGGGCACGCTCACGGCGCGCGATTATCTGGCGGGCTATGGCGAGGTGGCGAAATACGGGTTGCTTGGGGATGTGACGTTCTGGGAGTGGTTGGAACAAAACGCCGCTGCTGCCGCCCAAGGCGATGTGGAAAAGCGGATTTATGCGGTGAAACGATCCTGCGAGATGAAAGCCGAAATTGTCGCGCGCGATGAACAGGAACGCGGCGATCGTGCTTTGTTGAACCTTGGTCACACCTTTGGCCATGCTTTGGAAGCGGCCACAGGCTATTCGGATCGATTGTTGCACGGTGAAGGTGTGTCCATCGGCTGTTCGTTGGCGTTTGAAGTGTCCCAGCGGTTGGGGTTCTGTTCACAAGAAGCACCAAGCCGTGTGCGCGATCACTTCAAGGCCATGGGGATGAAATGCGACCTGTCGGAAATTCCGGGCGATTTGCCTGACGCAGACGGGCTGATTGCGCTGATGGGGCAGGATAAAAAGGTCCGCGCGGGGGTGATTGGGTTCATCATGGCGCATGGGTTGGGCGAGGCGTTTGTGACGCGGGATGTTGATCTGGATGTGGTGAAATCAGTTCTGACGGATGCGCTCGCGGCACGCTGAGCGCTTTGGATATTTAAGAAACAAAAAGAGCGTTAGGGTTTGGCTGTTTTGCGAAGCAATGCGCCTGAGGCGAGGGCAACACCGACCGCCACGATACCTATGCCGATCCATTTTGCTGTGGTGATCGGCTCATCCAGAAAGATCCATCCGCCAATCGCGCCCACAGTTGGGACCAAAGCCGCGGCGGCGGCGGCGATGGCGGAACCAAGAGCGCGGATGGCGTACAGATAAGTGAAATTAGCGACAAAGCCAGCCATAAACCCTTGAAACAATTGTACGGTTAGGATTGGTGCGGACAGCGATGTGAGCGTTGTGCCAAATACAAGCAGGCAGATCGCAAAGGCGATGGCGGACCAACCAAGCAACAGGATTGCGCCGTCTACGGGATCAAGTGCGGCCCAATTAAAGCGCACTGTGTATGTGGCCCAACAGCAGGATGCGGTCAGGAATAGCAAATGACCACGCCACGCACCACTTTGAGCGTTGGAAATCGCCTCATATCCACCAACGGCCAGCGCGCCGATCAAAACAAGCGCAATGCCCAGGAACTGAAGCGCGCGGTAGCTAGAGCCAAAAAAGCAGATTGTGATGATGGCAACAAACACGGGCAGCATGGAAGGTGTAAATAGGCCTCCGTCAACGGCTGGGGCGAAGCGAAAACCGCTGGCCAACAGGATGGTGAACAACGTACCGCCGAGACCCCCAATAATGGCCACATCAATCCAGCTTGCGCCCTTGGGCTTTAGCCCGCGTTTCAGGATGAACGGCAACATGGCGACAGCGGCAGGAAAGGAGCGTAGGAACCCTACATCAAACGCGCCGAGATTCTGGGTCATCGCCGCACGAGTGGACACCAAATAGGACCCCCATATCAGAATGGTGAGCACCAAAGCCCCCCATGCCAACAGCGATTGGCGCAAAGTCATGCGGAGCAGGACGCGCCACCCAGAACGCAGAATTTCGCGCAATGGTGATGGTTCAGTTTGACAGGCTTTTCCGCCTCTTCCAGCGTTTGACCAAGATCAAACTGCGGATCGTAAGGCAACAGTGTACAGGCCAAAACCGACAGGTGATCCGCGCCCTTGTGTTTCACCACCATGCGCGACGACGCACACATTACATCATTGGGGGATTTGTTGAGGATACCCCAGCAAGCCGTTGTAATCTCTGGAACTTCGACGGTTTCATCCATTTCTGGAAACAGCAAAGTCTGGGAAGGGTTGTGGGCGTCAATCTGAAACCCATGTTCGGCATAAAACGCGGCATATCCTGCGCGGCTTTGCGCGTCTGTGTCGCCCCAAACGGTGCGCCCCGCCACATGCATGGTAAAGCCGTTGTCTTGCAGCCAGCGCATGCCCTTGAGCGCCACCGCATAGCTGCCTTTGCCACGTTCTTGGTCGTGCAGCTCTGCAGAATAGTGATCGATGGAAATGCGCAACGTCAACTTGTCGGGATACTGTGCATTAAGCGCGAGCAAACCCGCCTTCATGCTCTTGCGCATCATTGGAAGCATGGCGTTTGTCAGGATCAAAACGTCATAGCCCCGTTTCAGACAAACCCGTGTAATATCAATCATATCGGCGTTCATAAACGGCTCGCCGCCTGTAAAGGCGATTTCTGTTGTGGGCCAGTTGCGCTCGACGATCTGATCCAGATAGGTTTCAACCTCGGACGTGGTGATATAGACCAGACGGTCGTTCTTGGGTGAGCTTTCGATGTAGCAGTTCAGGCATTCAATATTACACAACGTGCCCGTGTTAAACCAAAGCGTCGTCGCCCCCTTGAGCGCCACGCGCGCACGAGGTTCGCCTTTGGCCGTTACGTCGGGGTCTTGGAATTTTTCGGCTGGCAAGGGGTCTGGAAGGGTGAATCGTTGGTCGTTCATCGTCGGGCCTGTGTTTAGTCTGCCATTCGCTAACCCGTTGCAGGTTACATATCAAAGGAAAGGTTGTAAAACGCACGGAGTTGTGACTATCTGCGCACAGCAAAATGATATCGCTAACGTAAACAGTATCAGGGGCTTACACATGGCGGCAACCACAATACCAGTCGATCCATTTGATTTGGTCATCATCGGCGGCACAGGGGATCTGGCGCGGCGCAAAATTCTGCCTGGGTTGTTCAGGCGCATGTGCGCGGGGCAAATGCCCGAAGGGGCGCGGGTCATTGGCGCATCGCGCAGCGACATGGATCGTGCAGGCTTTCAGGCTTTTGTGCGAACGGCGCTTGAAGAGTTCGCAGGCGAAACCCAGTGCGATGATGGCGCGGTGGATCGTTTTCTCGATATGCTGGACTATGAAACGCTGGATGTGTTTGCAGATGCAGGGTGGAAACGGCTTAAGAAAAAGCTGCGTGCTGACGTGATCCGCGCGGTCTATTTCTCGGTAGGGCCAAGCCTGTTTGGCGAGATTGCACGAAAGCTGTCAGACCATAAAGTCACCGATGAACACAGTCGTATCGTGGTGGAAAAACCCTTTGGCCATGATCTGGAAACGGCGCAGGCTCTGAACGCAGAGCTGCGGGCATGTTTTGATGAACACCAGATTTACCGAATTGACCATTATCTGGGCAAAGAAACCGTGCAAAACCTGATGGCTGTGCGTTTTGGCAATGCGCTGTTTGAACCTTTGTGGAACGCGCAGCATGTAGATCATGTGCAGATCACCGTGGGCGAAACTGTCAGCGTGGACGGGCGCGGCGCGTATTATGATAAGTCGGGTGCGATGCGGGATATGGTGCAAAACCACATCATGCAGCTTTTGTGCCTGACCGCGATGGAACCGCCCAGCAAATATGGTGCGGATGCGGTGCGTGACGAAAAGCTAAAGGTGATCCGTGCGCTGGAACCCGTTCCCTTAACCGATGTGGTGCGCGGCCAATACAGCGCAGGCGGTGATGTGGACAGTTACGTTGCCCATTCGCAAAACCCGAAATCCACCACCGAAAGCTATATCGCGATGAAGGTGAAGGTGGCCAATTGGCGATGGGCGGGAACGCCGTTCTATATCCGCACGGGGAAACGTCTGCGTGCGCGTATGTCCGAGATTGCCGTGGTGTTCAAAGACCCGCCTCATTCCATTTTTGAAGGCGAGTTCAACCGCAAGGGCAATGTGTTGATCATTCGTCTACAACCGGATGAAGGCATTACACTGCGCGTCACGATCAAGGAACCCGGACCGGGTGGGATGCGCCTGACCGAAGTGCCGTTGGACATGACATTCGCAGAAGCGTTGGGCGATCAAGTGGCCTTTATGCCTGATGCTTATGAGCGCTTGATCATGGATGTAATCCGCGGTGATCAAACCTTGTTCATGCGCGGAGACGAGGTCGAGGCCGCTTGGGCCTGGGTGGATCCGATTGTAAAAGCATGGAGCGACGCGCGCGACAAACCAGAACCTTATGATGCAAGTGGATCAGGTCCTGAGGACAGCCTTATGCTGTTGCACCGCGATGGACGGCGCTGGCGCGAGATTAAGGCATGAGCACGCTGACAGAATACGAGAACCGCGACGCGCTTTTCTTGGGTTTGGCACAAGTGGTTCAAGCCCAGCTTGTGGCATCGTTAAAAACAAAGGGCAGGGCGACTTTGGCGGTTCCCGGGGGAACAACCCCTGCGCCGTTTTTCAAACACTTGCAGTCTGCTCAGATTGAGTGGAGCAACGTCACAGTGATGCTGACGGATGAACGGTTTGTGCCTGAAACCTCGGATCGATCCAACACTGGGCTGTTGCGTGACAGTCTGTTCAAGGGCCATGCAGCAGCGGCCAAATTTGTCCCGATGTATGCACCAGCAGAGCGGCCAGAGGACGTGCTTGAACAATTGCAGCGCGGCATTGAAGCCGCGTTACCGCTCGATGTCTGTGTCCTTGGCATGGGCGAAGATATGCACACGGCCAGCATTTTCCCAGAAGCGGATTTGCTGGCAGAAGCCCTTGGCGATGACGCGCCTGTTTTGCTGCCAATGCGTGCGCCAAACGCGCCAGAACCACGCATGACGCTGACCGCGCCAGTTCTGAAATCTGCGGCCAACCTACACCTGTTGATCGCAGGTCAGGGCAAGAAAGCAGCACTG
>CALLAV010000123.1 GCA_938001995.1 uncultured Amylibacter sp.
CTGGATGCGGCGCGGATTGCCAATGCAAAGTTGAACGATGTGGCCGATCTGTCAGAGCATCCGTTTTTGACCAATGCAGCGGCGCAGATTGGCGGGGCAGATGTGCGTATGGCCGCCCTGCCCATCCGCACGCAAAATATGGCGAACGCGCAGGTTCCAACCCTTGGAGCGCACAGCGATTCTGTCCGAAAAGAATTCACGACATAGTGAGTTTTTTTAACGTGGCCGCTCAAAGCTCAGGCTCTAAGACACTGAACATGTGAAATTACCCATAAAAATTAGGGGTTTGATCAAAGACTCCTTGTAAATACTTGTTTTGAATCAGCTATTCCTTAACTGATCTAAAATTATTCCATGTCGTTTTTTGCCCTTTCTTGTCGTTTACCGCTTCAATCTCAAAAAGATATGTGTTTTCTTAGCGCGGTAATTCCGCGCAGGTTGTGTGGGATACAAAGGGAGAAATTAATGAAAAAAATGTTCACTGCCGCAGCTGTTGCTGCGACCATGTCCTTTGGCGCGACAGCTGCTTATGCAGATTGCGGCGAAGTATCTATCACTGAAATGGACTGGGCGTCCTCTGCTGTTGTAACAGCGGTTGCCAAATTCCTGATGGAACAAGGCTACGGCTGTACAGTTCAAAAAGTACCGTCCTCTACTGTTCCTGCGCTGACTTCTTTGGCGGAAACAGGCGAGCCTGACATTCTGACCGAAGTTTGGGCCAACTCTACACCTGCGTACCAGCCACTGGTTGACGAAGGTAAACTGGTTGAAGTTGCAAACGTTCTGTCTGATGGCGGCGTTGAAGCATGGTGGATCCCAGCATATCTGGCTGAAACAAACCCAGAGCTGGCCACATGGGAAGGCATCATGGCAAACCCAGCGGCTGTTGGTGGTAAATTCCACGACTGTCCATCGGGTTGGGCGTGTGACATCATCAACAACAACAACCTGAAAGCTGCAGGCATCGAAGGCTCTGGCCTTGAGCGTTTCCAGCATGGTTCTGGTGAGACACTGCAAACTTCCATCGCGGCTGCATTCGACGAGAAAGCACCTTGGTTGGGTTACTACTGGGCACCAACGGCTGTTTTGGGCAAATACCCAATGGTTCAGGTAAAAGTACCTGAGTACAACGCTGAAGCGCACGCTTGTAACGGCGACGTAGACTGCGCGAATCCAGTATTCTCTGCTTACCCAGCGGCGAAAGTGGCAACAGCGGTTTCTGGTGCTTTTGCAAAAGAAAACCCAGAGATTGTTGATCTGCTGTCAAACGTATCCTTCACAAACGCACAAATGGGCGAAGTGTTGGCATGGCGTCTGGACAACAACGCGTCTTACGACGAAGCGGCTGTTCACTTCCTCACAAACAACGCTGATGTTTGGGGCTCTTGGTTGAACGACGAAGCCAAAGGCAAACTGGCAGCACTGCTGAAGTAAGCCGATACCTTTTTGACCTTCCCGCGCCTGTCAGGGTGCGGGAAGGTTTTTTATATGTGAGGGACACACATGGCCTTTTATGACGGCATTTTTAATACGCTAGGGTTAAGAAACTGGTGCGGCGAAGGGGCGTCTGAAGCCCCCATGTCGATGGCGGATCTGCTTGCCAAAAGCAGTGGCGAAGCAACGAAAGAAGAGTTCTTTCCGTTCCCATCTTTGGACAATCTGAGCGAAAGCTGTGCGGGTATCATCCAATCACGTGATGTCACGAAAGGCATCGAAAACGGGTTCTTGGCGGCAAAGCCGGGCCTGAAAACAGTTCTAGACCCGATCACCCAGCCGTTGAGCTGGTTGTTGGACGGGGCATTGTGGGTGTTTGCAACAACACCTTGGTTTATCATGGTTCCCATTCTGGTGGCTATTTCTTGGTGGGCGTCCCGTTCCAAGCCAGTTACGATCTTTGTCTTTGCAGCGATCATGCTGATGGGCCTTGTGGATCACTATGATGTGGCGATGCAGACGCTGTCCATCATCTTTGTCTGTACTGGGATTTCGATCCTTCTGGGGGTCCCTATTGGGATTGCCATGTCAAAGTCTGATAGGTTGCAACGGTCTGTTGTGCCAATCTTGGACCTGTTGCAAACGCTTCCGACGTTTGTGTATCTGATCCCGCTGATCTTCCTCTTTTCCGTAACGGAATCAAAGCTATACGGCATTGCGATCATCCTTTACGCCATCGTACCCGTGGTGCGTTTGACGGATCTTGGTATTCGATTGGTCGATCAAGACGTGATCGAAGCTGCGAATGCCTTTGGGATGAATTCCCGTCAAAAGCTGATTGGTGTTGAACTGCCACTGGCTCTGCCCAACATCATGGCGGGCATCAACCAAACGATTATGATGTCGCTGGCGATGGTTGTAATTGCGTCGCTTGTGTCCGCCCCTGGTTTGGGTGTGAACGTGCTGCGCGGTATTCGGAACCTTGAATTGGGTGTGGGTATTGTGGCTGGCATCGGGATTGTGCTGCTGGCTGTTATTTTGGATCGCGTGTCTAAGGCCGCGCTGACACGGGTCGATATGACCCGCGTGAAACATTAAGGGGCCTGATATGACACAAGAACCCAAAGTTCGCCTGCGCGACCTCTATAAAATCTTTGGCGCGAAGGACAAGGAAGTCCTACATCACGTCAAAGCTGGCATGAGCAAAGAAGAATTGCTGGTCGACCATCGTCACGTGCTCGGTCTGCAAGACATCAACGTGGATATGCAAGCGGGCGAGATTACCGTTGTGATGGGGCTGTCAGGCTCTGGTAAATCCACATTGATCCGCCACCTGAACCGCCTGATTGAACCTACCGCGGGCGAAATCCTGATCGACGGTGTGGATGTGATGGGCCTGTCAGAAACGGGCCTGCGCGACATTCGCCAAGAGAAGATGTCGATGGTGTTCCAAAAGTTCGCGCTTTTGCCGCACCGCACGGTGTTGCAAAACGCGGGTATGGCGCTCGCGGTGCGTGGCGTGGATGCGGCAACCATCGACACAGAGGCGCGCAAATGGTTGGACCGCGTTGGGCTGCAGGGATTTGAAAACCACTATCCTGCACAGCTTTCGGGTGGGATGCAGCAACGTGTGGGTATTGCTCGGGCGTTGACCGCGAACACCGATATCATGCTGATGGACGAGGCGTTTTCAGCACTCGATCCGCTGATCCGCACCGACATGCAGAACCTCTTGCTAGAATTGCAGGACGAGCTGCACAAAACGATCATCTTTATCACGCACGACTTGGATGAGGCGCTGAAACTGGCCGATCACTTGGTCATCCTGAAAGACGGTGCAGTGGTTCAACAGGGCGAGCCGCAGGGCATTCTGATGAACCCGTCTGACCCCTATATTGAGGACTTTGTGTCCGACATTAACCGCGCACGTGTGTTGCGGGTAAAGTCGGTGATGGAGCCGTTGAATGGCAAGAAATTCGCGGGTGATGTGGCCATTGGCGACAATCTGGAATCGCTGATTGCGCGGTCTGAAGGGGACACCACCCTGCACTACCGTGTGATGGATGGCGACACACCTGTGGGCGAGTTGCACATGAAGGATTTGGTCAAAGCATTGGTCCCGCGCCTGTCATCCACACACACCGAATGAGACACCTACATGCAAGTGTAGGAGGCCGCGCAGTTTGGGAGGACTGCGCGGCTTTTTTATGCGGCGTTACTGCCCGCAAGGCGGCCAAAAACAGCGCCTGACGTCAGGCCCGAGCCGCCTGGATAGCCACCCAAAAACACGCCGCCAACGATTTCGCCGCAGGCGTAGAGACCTTTAATGGGCGTGCCTGTTGCGTCAAGGACTTCAGCGTTTTCAGAGACTTTGAGCCCGCCATATGTAAACGTGATACCGCCTGTCACAGGGAAGGCGCGGTACGGTCCAGTATCGAGTTTCTGCGCCCAGTGGGATTTAGCCAAACCATCGGTTTCAGAGGATTTG
>CALLAV010000124.1 GCA_938001995.1 uncultured Amylibacter sp.
AATGAACCCAGAAGGATTTGATCTACTCGCAAGCTATCCTGCACGGTTCGAATACGCGGGCGAAGACGGTGTTTGCCTGCAATCACGCCGCCCGATGATCGAACTCTCTCCTGATGGCCAACTGACAGGTGTGCGGTTCAATAACCGCTCCGCAGCCCCCATCGTCGACGTTCCGTTTGATCAGATGAAAGATTATTACGCCGCCTATCGCCAATTTGCCGATATCATCGACGATCCTGATATGGCGGTCAGCTTCAAACTCGAACCAGGCGAGAGCTTTATCGTGGACAACACCCGCGTTATGCACGCCCGCAAGGGCTATTCTGGCGAAGGCAGCCGATGGTTACAGGGATGTTACGCAGATAAGGACGGGTTGCTCTCCACCCTCGCGGCCATGGAACGCCGTGTGGAGGCCGCAGAATGAGCCGCCCAGACGTCACCGCCCTGTCGCCTGCAACAATCGTTGATTTCCTCGGCGATATCTTTGATCGACGGGGGGCTGAAAGCTACCTCGGCGAAGACGTCACTATGTCCGAACACATGCTGCAAGGCGCGCAATTGGCCGAAAAAGCTGGCGCAGGTGACGCAATTATCGCCGCCGCGCTGCTGCATGATATTGGCCATTACACCAACGAATTCCCCGAAGACGCACTCGAACAAGGGATCGACAACCACCATGACGAAGCAGGTGCAGCGGTGCTCGAGCCGTTCTTCCCCACAATCGTCACAGATTGCGTGCGTCATCACGTGGCCGCCAAGCGGTATCTTTGTTCAACCGATGGTGAATATTTTAGCAAACTGTCGGATGCCAGCGTTCACACCCTGAACCTGCAGGGCGGCCCGATGGATGACGTCGAAGTAGCGGAATTCGCGAAAAACCCCAATCTAGACAATATCTTACGAGTTCGCATCTGGGATGATCTGGGCAAGGACCCAACGGTCGCGACACCCGATTTCTGGCACTACGCGCCCATTCTGCAACGGGTGGTGGACGCCCACACCGCCGCATAAGAATATTTACAGAACAGGCGGTTTTCGACAAAGCTATCTCAACACTTTGTGGAGTCTGCCATGCCCTTCCTGATCGACGGTTTACAATACGCCAACTGGTCCGAAAAAATCTTTCGCGAAATGCGCGAAGGGGGCGTTGATGCCGTGCACGTGACGATTTCTTACCATGAGAATTTTCGCGAAACCGTGCTGAACATGGAACAATGGAACCGCTGGTTTCAGCAATTCCCAGACCTGATCTTTCACGGCCTGTGGGGATCGGACGTGGAATTGGCCCGCGAAACGGGCCGCACCGCAATCTTTTTCGGCTTTCAGAACCCCGCACCGATTGAGGACGACATAGACCTCGTGGAGATCCTGCACACACTCGGCGCACGGTTCATGCAGCTGACATACAACAACCAATCCTTGCTTGCCACGGGCTGTTACGAGGCCGAGGATCCGGGCATCACCCGCATGGGCAAGCAAGTGATCAAGGAAATGAACCGCGTTGGGCTGGTGGTGGATATGAGCCATTCTGCTGATCGCTCCACCATAGAAGCCGCGGATATTTCCGAACGCCCAATCGTCGTGTCCCACGCCAACCCGCATGAATGGCAACCAGCGCTGCGCAACAAACGTGAAGAGGTGATCCGCGCTGTTACATCAAATGGCGGCATGCTCGGCTTTTCGATGTACCCGCATCACCTCAAAGGCAAGGGCGACTGCACCTTGCAGGAGTTTTGCGAAATGATCGCCCGCACTGGGGAAAAATATGGCATGGGCTCCATCGGGATCGGCTCTGACCTCTGCCAAGACCAACCTGACAGCGTGGTTGAATGGATGCGCGTGGGTCGTTGGTCCAAAGAAATCGACTACGGCGAAGGCACGAAAGACAACGCAGGTTTTCCACCCATGCCAAGCTGGTTCAACGACAACCGCGATTTTGGAAACATCCGCGATGGGTTGGCCGCAACAGGTATGAGTGCAAGTGAAATCGACGGCGTTATGGGCGACAACTGGCATCGCTTTTTCGTTGAGAATTTCGGGGGGCAATGATGGAAGAGACTCACGTAAACAAAATCCCGCTGCGCCCCGCGTCCCAAGTGATGAAGCTGTCACGCATGGGGTCTGCCCATGCGCACCGTCTGTCGTTTATGCGCATCCTGATGCGCCGTATGCAGCGCGAGAACTGGCGCATTGAACCCACAGAATTTGCCATTGATGGCAACGGTGTGGGCCACGCCGTCTATACTGCGCACACGCCAACACGTGCTTATTCGCTGGTGGCTTTTGCGCATGATCTGCCCGCAGAACTACGCTCTGATCGTGTGATTGCAGAGGCTTGGGATTGCACATTTACGTTGTTTGACGGCATTCCAACGGCAGAAGATGTTGAAAGGCTATCACAAAACGTACCTTTGCAAGAAGCAGGGCGCATTTCACAGTCTGAGCTATCGCTGTCCCGCGCCAACCGGTCCGTACGCCTTTGGGCCCATGTGGTGGATCGTCTGGCGGCAGGTGAACAGCCCGACCAAAAGATGGTCTCAGAAGTGGGTTATCTCATGCGCACGACAGCCGTTTACGGGTCTGGAAAATTTGGCGCAGCGGATCGCCAAGACATTGCCGACCGCCCCGAATTCACCGCCCCGTTCCAATCTGAAATGCTGTCTGTCTATCTGACACGCACATTTGTGATGGACCTCGTGGAGCACATGGCACGCGCCAAAGGGGGCGACACCGCCGTCCCGCTCAACCCCACGCTG
>CALLAV010000125.1 GCA_938001995.1 uncultured Amylibacter sp.
AGAAACCTTCGCACGGCTGGATGGCGAGGTGTTCAAAGAGGTGCAGTCCCAAGGCATTCAGGACAGTCTGATTACCGTAACCCGCACTGCCCATATTCGTACCTCTGGCAGTCACCTCCCGTTGCCCGTCAGCTTTGGAACCAAGTCGGAGATGATGCAACGATTCAACGAGGTTCACGTGCAACGGTTCGGGTTTGTCCCAGACTATGACACCCTGATCATTGATGCGCTGGTGTCAGAGGCAACAGGTCAAACAGGTGAAACGGCGCAACTGGGTGCATCTGAAACAGGCGCAGACAACCAAGATTCTGCACGCATGTATTCAGATGGCGCATGGCGAGACGTACCACTGGTGGACCGTGACTCGTTGGGCCTTGGAAGCACTGTGAACGGCCCCGCCATTTTATTCGAAACTACGGGTACGAACATCATTGAGGCAGGCTGGCAAGCCGAGGTCAAAGACGGTGGCAGCCTGATCCTGCGCCGCATTGTGCCGCTTTCGCGCCAGAACGCGGTGGGCACGTCAGTCGACCCTGTGATGCTCGAGGTGTTCAACAATCTGTTCATGTCCATTGCCGAACAAATGGGCGCAACGCTCGCCAACACGGCCTATTCGGTGAACATCAAAGAGCGTTACGATTTTTCCTGCGCAATCTTTACGCCCAGCGGCGATCTGGTTGCAAACGCACCCCATGTGCCTGTCCACCTTGGGTCTATGTCTAACAGCGTGCGCGAGATTTTGGCGCAGAACCGCGACACGATGAAAGCGGGCGATGTGTTCATGATGAACAACCCGTTCAAAGGGGGCACGCATTTGCCCGATGTGACGGTGATTACACCTGTGTTTGACACGGACGGCGTGACCTTGATGTTCCTTGTGGCATCGCGCGGGCATCATGCCGATATCGGCGGCAAGACCCCAGGTTCAGCCCCGCCAGACAGCAGGCACATCGAAGAAGAGGGCGTTTTGATCGACAACTTTTTGTTGGCGACAGACGGCGCCTTACGGGATGCTGAAACCCGCGCTTTGCTGGCATCCGGGAAATACCCTTGCCGCAATGTGGATCAGAACATGGCCGATTTGGCAGCCCAAGTTGCGGCCAATGCGACCGGCGCGGCAGAGCTGCAAAATGCAGTGGCCCAGTACGGATTGGATGTGGTCCACGCCTATATGGAGCATGTGCAAGACAACGCAGAGGAAAGCGTGCGGCGCGTTTTGGCGGTGCTGAAAAACGCGGAATTCACATTTCCGCTCGACAGTGGGTCACAGATCAAAGTGAAGATTGATGTGGACACTGACGCCCGCAAGGCAGTCATTGATTTCACGGGCACCTCGGTGCAAGACCCGTTCAATTACAACGCACCTTATGCGATTTGTCGGGCTGTGGTTCTGTATGTTTTCCGCACGCTTGTGGGGTCTGACATTCCGATGAATGAGGGCTGCATGAAACCGCTGGAACTGATCATCCCTAAAGGATCGATGATCAATCCCGATTATCCAGCGGCGGTAATTTCTGGCAATACCGAGGTCAGCCAAGCCATCGCTGATACGCTCTATGGCGCGCTTGGTGTTTTGGCAGGATCGCAAGCGACGATGAACAACTTTGTTTATGGAAACGACACCTATCAGAACTATGAAACCATCTGCGGTGGTACGGGTGCGGGTGACGGATTTGATGGCGCGAGCGCAGTGCACAGCCACATGACAAACACGCGGATGACGGATCCAGAAGTGCTTGAAAATCGGTTTCCTTTGCGGCTGGACGAGTTTTCAATTCGACAGGGATCAGGTGGCGCAGGTGCGTATCGAGGCGGCGACGGGATTGTGCGCCGCGTGCAGTTTCTCACCGATATGACCGTGACTGTTTTGTCATCGCACCGAAAAACCCGTGCGTTCGGCGTTAATGGCGGCGGCGCGGGGCAGGCGGGTGAAAACAGTGTGGTTCGTGCCAGTGGCGCAATAGAGCGTTTGGCGTCGAATGATCAGCGCGAAATGCAGGCAGGCGACGTTTTTGTAATGAAAACTCCGGGTGGAGGTGGCTTTGGCAGTGGGACTTAGCGTCGCTCCAACTGCGACGTATCCTGTCGATCCGCCAATCCCTCAGCAGTACAGAGGATTCCTATAGGCCCATTTGATACCCCGCGTGATGCAATTCGCTCGGAATATCTGTCTTACGGGGACCCAGGTCGACAATTCTGTACTGTATCCAAGCGTACAAGATAGGCTGAAAGGTTTGTAATTTGTCTCGGCCTTCGTGGGGCCATCCAACAACGCCGCCGCGTAGACTGATCTTGGCCAATCGCGCGTGTCATTCGGTTTTTTGTTTAAAGCCATAGGCCAGCAATTGATCTGGCAACAGGATGTAGATCTCGTTTGGTGGCGTGACGAGCGCGTGCTGCATCACCGCTGGATCAATCCCCATTGTAATGAGGTAATTCATCACTTCACCCTGACCGCGTTGAATATCTTCAACCGCCAGAAAGGCGGGTAACACGGTGTTTACATCAAAAAAGTGTTGATGCACGCCGACCTGCGCATCGTCGTCAATCTGCCGTTCCACCCCAGCGGCCAGAATGTAGGGACAGGCTGACAGGCAGACGTCGTTACCATCCATGCGGGTGTTCGCATTGTCCTTGCGGAGACGACGACCGATAGACAAAGCATCGTTGACCGACCCGCCGGGCGAATTGAGTTGTATGTCAGTATAGTCCGCGCCTTCTTCGATGAGATATGTTTCAAACCGATCGAAATCACCGACCGCAATTGCCCCTGTAAGAATAAGAACGTCTCCTTGCCGTTCAAAGTTCAAGCGCACGGGCATGTCGCCAGTCGATTGAAAAGGGCGGTCGGGATTGCCATCACGCGCAGGCCGAAGTGGCATGTCGGAAGGGCGGTAACGGCGGGTTTGGTCGCCTGGATTGATCGGCTGGTCAAAGCTTGGCTGGTTCGAAGGCAATCCGATGTGTGGCAACACGCGAAGCAAATCCCCGCCCATCAGCACCACGGCAAGCGCGATCTGAAAGACGAGGATGCCCCAGACCACACGTTTGACCGTCATGCCACGGGTTGGTTCTTGGTCAATTGGGTCGGGGTCCTGTGCGTCGCTCATACGTCTTTAGAGTTCTTTTTCGGATTGCTGGTTTCGGGCGTGCGTGTGTTCTGTTGCGTTTGTGCGATGTCATCGAGCGCGTCGGATGGATCGTGACGCAACGCGCCTTCGATGTCTTTCATGGCCGATAAGGCTGCGCGCAGCTCTGCGATTGTCATGGTGTTTTCGACGCCGACACGTTGGTTCCCTGATCGGATCGCTCCGTGGGTGATCGCAAGGATGAACACCAACACCGCGGGCAGCAGATCAATCGCGATTGCCCCAGCCCAGCTTGGTGCGAAATTTGCCGCATAACGGATCACGGCATCGGCGGTGCTGATTGGTGTGTAGATTGTCTCGCTTGGGGGCGGCATTGCGACAACA
>CALLAV010000126.1 GCA_938001995.1 uncultured Amylibacter sp.
TCCCTCGGCTTTAAAGTCATGCAAGTCTACGGCCTGACAGAAACCTACGGCCACGTCACCGAATGCGTGGAACCCGATGACTGGGCCGCCCTACCACCCGAAAAGCGCTACGCCGAAATGGCCCGCGTTGGCGTGCAATACCCCATGATGGAAGACATCGACGTGGTGGACCAAGACACCCGCAAACCCGTCCCGCGCGACGGCAAAACCATCGGTGAAATCGTCATCCGCGGCAATTCGGTGATGAAAGGCTACTACAAGAACCCGACCGCCACTGCCGAGGCCTTTGAGGGCGGCGCTTTCCGCTCAGGCGACATCGCCGTGCGCCACCCAGACGGCTACATCCAGATTACGGATCGTATGAAAGACATCATTATTTCGGGCGGTGAAAACATCTCTTCGGTCGAGGTTGAAAACACTCTCATGTCTCACCCCGCCGTATCTCTTTGCGCCGTGGTGGCACGCCCAGATGAGAAATGGGGCGAAACGCCCTGCGCCTTTATCGAGTTGAAAGACGGCGTCGACCAACCCACCGAAGCCGAGATCATCGCCCACACCCGCGAACACCTTTCAGGCTTCAAATGTCCGAAAACGGTGGTGTTTCAGGAGCTGCCCAAAACCAGCACAGGCAAGATCCAGAAATTCGAACTGCGGGCCGTGGCAAAGGCGCTTTGACCCACAAAGTCGCAAATCGCCACCCAACTGACGCATTTAACCCCTGCGCAAACTGCGCTAGTCTGGTCCTAACACCACCACACCCTTTCCGTTTGGAACGCCTGTATGGACCCCAAGGACTTCATCCCCAAAAGTGCGGCGACCTATGCCGTAGATTACGACGGTCCGCCGCGTGATTTCTATTTTGTACTGTTGAACAAGCTGACCATGCTGGCGTTTTCATCGGCTATGGAACCATTGCGTATCGCAAATCAAGTCACGGGTAAGGCGCTCTATCGGTGGTTCACCATGGCCCCGGACGGCCAATCAGTGCGCTGTTCCAACAACGTTCTGATCACCCCTGATGGCCCACTCAAGGATATCACCAAACAGGATCGCGCGTTCATCTGTGCAGGTGTCGAACCTGCCACTTCGCAAGACGACCGCGTCACCCATTGGCTGCGTCGCCAACAAGCGCATGGCGCCACGGTTGGAGGCATTTGCACAGGTGCATTTACCCTTGCGCAAACCCAAGCGCTGAAAAATCGGCGCTTTACGCTGCACTGGGAAAACCAGCCAGCTTTTGTAGAATATCACCCGCACCTTAGCCCAAGCCCGAACTTGTATGAAAAGGACGGCGATCTGATGACCTGTGGCGGCGGCAGTGCAGCCACCGATATGATGCTCGACGTGATCGAAACTGACCACTCCAAAGAGCTGGCTTTGATGGTGGCCGACATGTGCCTGCATTCGCGCAGCCTTACGAAAGGCATGCGTCAACAATCCGCGCAAGCCATGGCTATCGGGACCCGTAACCCCCGCATGATCAAAGCGCTTGGCCTGATGAAGGACAACCTAGAAGAGCCGATCCCAATTGATGCGCTTTCCTCCAACGTTGGACTCTCTCGCCGTCAACTCGAACGTCTGTTTAAACGCTACTTGGACGAGAGCCCGTCAGAGACCTATATGAGCCTGCGTGTCGCACGCGCCTATGCGCTCTTAAGCGAAACTGATCTGTCCATCACTGAAATCTCAATGGCCACAGGGTTTACGCATCCAAACCAGCTCTCCATCCGCTTTCGAAAACGCTACGACTTGTCGCCTCATTCTTTGCGCAAAGCCTGGGCTGATCGTTAACGGCCTAGTCTTCAGCCCGCATCACGGCGTCGCATTCCCAAAACACATCCCGCAAACACCCTTCGCAGATGCCGCGATCCAGATCACTCATGGCGTCCGCTACAGCTTCTGATTTACTCGGAAACAGATGATTTTCGCCAATCTCGTCAATCACATGAAAGCGGTGCAAACTCGCGACCAGCGGTGGGAACAGCGCCACAATACGGAATGATCCACCCTCGGCCTTTGCTTCGCGTGCCGCGTTGATCAAGAAATCCGCACCCGCCAGATCAATCTTGCCAATGCCCTTCATATAAAGGATTTTGTGCTTTTGGCGCGCATTCCGAGATGTGATCTTCTTATACTCTTTCGCCACGTTTTCCACGCTGCCAAAATAGAGCGGCCCATCAAGGCGAAACGTCAACAGCTGCGGACATTCGGTCAAACCAGACCGCTCCACATTGCGAAATTTGCGCGACCCATCTGCTTGCAACATCGGTGCGGTCACGGGCAGTTCGGGATGGCTGCTTTCATAGATAAACACACAAAGCGATGCGATCACGCCTACGTAAATCGCAAAGTCCAACTCGATGAAAAGGCCTGCCGCCAGCGTCAGACCAAGGATCACGGTTTCAGGTCGACTGCTGGTGATGATGTGTTTCAGCTCACTAAAGTCGATCAACCGCCACGCCACAAATAGGATCAACCCCGCCATCGCTGGCTTTGGAATAAACGCTACCCAATCGGCCACAAAATACAGCACCAGCAAAAGCGCAAGGCTGGCGAACACACCCGACAGAGGTGTCACCGCCCCTGCTGTGGCATTCACGCCAGAGCGCGTGAAAGACCCAGAGCCCGCGTAGCAGTTAAAAAATCCGCCAACCACATTGGACAGACCCTGCCCAACCATTTCCTGACTGCTGTCAAACGCCTCTTTGCGACGCACGGCAAAGGCACGCCCGATAGAAATCGCCTCAAGCAGACCCACGACAGCAATCGCCGCCGCCCCAGGGGCCAACATGGCCACGTCTTGGATAGATGGATTTGGAACATTTAAGGAAGGTACCATATTGGGCAAGGCGCCAACCATGGCCACCCCGTGCCCCTTTGCATCAATGAACCACGCCAGACCAGCACCAGCGCCAAGTGCGAGCAAGAAGCCGGGCAAACGCGGCGCGAACTTTTGCACGAAAATAGCCACGCTCAACGTCACGCCAGAGATCAGCAGCGCATAGGGATTGGCCTCGGTGATGTGCAACGACAATCGCTCTAACCGCTCTGCAATATTGCCGCCACGTTCCACAACAACACCACTGGCCCCCGCCAATTGGCTCACTGCAATCAGGATCGCCGCCGCTATGGTAAACGCGGTCATCACACTGTGGGACACAAAGGACACAAGCCCGCCAAGCCGCGCAAAACCGCCCACCATCTGGAACAGCCCCACCATGATCGTCAGCGTCAACGCCAGTTCGATATACCGCGCAGACCCTGGGGCTGCGAAATCCGACAAGGTTGTGAACAGCACTGCCGAAATCGCTGTGGTCGGACCCGAAATCATAATCATCGAAGATCCAAACATCGCCGCCACGATCGCTGTAATCATCGCCGTATATAAACCAAACTCTGGCGGCAGACCTGCAATGGTTGCAAAAGCCACGCCCTGCGGTAACACAATCGCCGCATTGATCAGGCCCGCGTAG
>CALLAV010000127.1 GCA_938001995.1 uncultured Amylibacter sp.
ACCTGCATCAAAGGAGTATAGCCTCCCTTCCGTTTGTTCAGTCGCATAAAATGCTTCGCGCAGGGTCTCTACACCAGGGTTTTCCAGAATCCCACCGTCGCCAAGGTGCCAAAAATCGCTTTCGGCAGACCCATTTTTTTCAACTTCGATCGTCAACGGGCCAAGATAGGGTGGAAACGCAGCGGATGTTGCCACCGCCAGCGAAATTGGAAAGTTGGATGGAGCCGCTCTTGTGACGTGTTTGTCAGAGAACGACAGCGCGCGGATGGCCCCTGGTAATCGGCTCGCTGCAGTATTGTCTGGATGAGGCAGAGACTGGTTGCTAAAGACAAATCGCCGCCCCGCATCATAACTCACGGCGTTAAAGAAAAAGGCGCGGTACTGAGGAAGGTCAGAAATTGTCGCGTCCGAACCGCGGTTCAGAAACCCTTCTTGTTGTAGTCCCTCCTGTAGAGACGTCAGACGACGTGACGGGCTCATAAGGCGCAACGGGTGCATGAGCTGGTTCTTGTGGATCGCATTGAAGTAGTTCTTTGCCACTGTCGCCACCATTGCTGAAAAATAGCGGTCCAACGCATCACCGGGTTCTGATGGCATCTCGTTTATCGCCCAATAGGACGCCGGAAAGCCCCCACCACTGACACTGGAGACATGGGTAACATTCTGAAGGTGGCCCATCTTGGCCAGTTCATGCATGCCCGCGGCTGCAAAAACAGCGGCCCTTGCACCACCACCCGAAAGGGCCAGCCCCACAAAGGGCTGTTTGGCAGACGATGGTTCACCCTGCCCGTTGGTCGCCTCTGATAGCTTAGTTTTGAAATGAACTTTCAGCGGGGCCAGCAGCCCGTAAATTGCGAAACCAACTAAAAAAAGTAGCACTGTTGCTAGCAATATTACGATGTACATCAAGTGTTTCCACCCATTTTCTTGGTAGCAATGGCGCGCCAAACAAGCAGCCAGATTGTTCCAACACTCGACTCATTGTGATTTGATTGCAAACCTTTAAGGGGACGCGCGCAGAAATTTTGTGCCCAGCAACAAAAAAGCATCCCGAGTATCCCATTTGGTAGATGCCCGTTTTCATGCGTGCTCCTAAACCTCTTTTTATTACATCAGAGGAATTACCATGAACAATTACGTTGAATATTTTGCAAATCTAGGACCCCTCGAGATAGCTGGGGTTTGCGGTTTCTTTGTCTACATTCTTGCCTTCGGTTTGGTGCAAGCATCGCTTCTGAATGGGAATAGCGCGACCTACTCGCTACTGAACGTTCTTGCCGCTGCGCTCGTGGCGTTCAGCCTGTTGGCAGAGTTCAATTTGTCTTCCGCCTTAATACAAGCAAGCTGGATTGTGATCGGTCTGACCGGCTTTTCGATCCGCGCTTTCAAGTCAGTGAAGCATGCCAACGAAAATTCCATTTCAATTCAGCATAGGGAGGCAAACTGATGGGTTTAGTCGATATTTTCTCATACTACACAGCACTTGTGGCCATCGCAATTGCGCCGGGTCCTCTTATGGTTTTGTTAATGACCCGCGCGGCAAGCAACGACATTTTAGGTGCATTTGGCTTTGCCTTTGGCACGGCGCTTGGAAGCTTGGCCATTCTATCTGCCGTTTGCTTTGGAATGAGTGTCTGGTTGTCAGAATTGCCCGAAGTGTTGAACTACAGCAAGTATCTCATGATACTTTATATCCTTTGGGTTGCCTATGGTATGTGGCGCAATGGCTTGGATTTGAACGGCGATCATGCTCCCAGCAAAAATGGGGTTATGCTGGCAATGGCAACAGGTTTTTTGACATGCATCTCGTCACCCTACATGTTGATCCTTTTTCCATTACTGTTGCCAGAGGTCATTGATGTGACGACCATCGTCATGCCCGACTTCTTGCTTGTCACAGGTGTAACCTTCTTGGCAGAAGCGACCGCTGCGGCACTCATGATCGGCCTCGCTGCTCAGTTACGCCACCTTGTTCGCTCGCCGCGCGCTGTACGGATCATGAATCGTTCATTGGCTGCCATTCTGGTTGTTCTTGGCGGTGGAATGGCAATTTCATAAGCATTTGCATTCCGCTGCAGCATTTCTTTTTGAGCTGCAGCGGACACGAGATGTGCCCGTTTCTATCTGATGTGATTTCTCCATTAACGGGCACATCTCTTTTCTTGATAAACACTTTTGATTTTTTGTGCATACTACTGCCAAACCCCATTGGAGACACTAAATGTCGAGTAACCCCAAAGATGATTTTTCTTCATCCGCAATGGTTGACACACTTTACGACATTGCCCTTGATCCACGGTCGCTCGAGAATTTCATAGAAACTTGGACTGATGCGGGTTTGGACCGAGAACTGACCCGTAAGGTGTTAGAAGGCTTTGATGAATTCGACATGGTGTTCCACGACCATATCAGCCGCGCAGATACATTCTTGCAGCGTGATAAAACACACGAAAACCGCTCGGAATTGGCCAGCGCGCTCGCTCCGTTTGAAAGCCTTGCTGCATTTGTCGTCGATCAGTCGCATCAGATCGTTGCGGCCAATGACGGATCAAGGGATTTCTTTGGGCTTATCGAGGGCGCTTCATTGGCAGACGTCAATGTACCGGTCGATATGTATGAACCTTTGGTCGAAGCTTTGAACAAGACGCTCGCCAGCCCAAAGCCGACCCAGTCCCTTTTGAAAGTTGAAACCGAAGACAATCCAACCCCCGTTGTTTTTCAGATCAGGCAATTGCCCAAGCGCGAAAACGATCTGGGAAATCTCGCTTTGGTGGTGACGACCAAATACCATTGGAACACATACTTGGGCGAAACTTTGGAAGAGGTATTTGAACTAACCTCTGCCGAGCAGGGAATCGTGCGGGCCTTAGTTGAAGGGAGGACAGCGAAAGAGATTTCGGCAGATCGCAAGACAAGCGAGGGCACCGTTCGAGGGCAAATCAAAACCGTACTGTCCAAAATGAATGCGCGTTCGCAATCTGAAGTCATTCGGTTAGTCCTGAATTTGCGAGACGTTTCCACGGGTCACCATCTGCCATCCGCCGAAACCAACCCAATGCGGTCCTTGGTCTCTAAAACATGGTGGCGCGATGAGGTTTGGAAGCCATACCAAACGCTCATAATGCCCGATGGACGCCGTATGGATTACCATGTCATGGGACCAGCCACTGGTTCTCCGGTTCTCTATTCACATATGGGATATTGCCTTGTGCGCTGGCACGAACCCATGGTTCGGATGCTTTATGATTTGAACCTGCGAATAATATGCCCAATCCGTGCAGGATACGGAAAAAGTGAAAATATTGACCGCAAAGCCGACGTACGGGCATCCACGCGCCATGATACGCTCTTTTTGCTTCAACACCTGGGGATATCGCGATTACCCTACTTAACCCAAGGCAACGACCTCATCTTTGCGGCAGATTTTGCAGCGCACCACCCGAATATGATCAGCGAGATTATCGGTCTATGCGCTAGACCTTCCCTACCAGGTGATTTCCACTATTCAAACATGGGGGTTTGGCATCGTTTCTTTCTTTCGACGGCGCGGCATGCCCCACACCTCTTGAGGTTCACGACTAAAGCGGCCGTCTCGATGGGGCGTCGCATAGGGTCAATCGACATGTTCCGCCAAATGAACAAATCTTCGCCCTCAGACCTCCTTCTACTGGAAGACGAGGCTCTCACTACCATTCTGACGGAAAACGCCGAACTTATTGCAGGGCCAGATGTGGATATCACGCAAGCCTACACGATGGAGATCCTAGCAACAGAAGCACCATGGTCCGATCTGATGAACGCGATCAAAGGAATAAGAACCTGGTTCGTGAACGGGGGCGAGGACCCTGCAACGGATGTTGCAACCATTTCAGAGTACCGCGATGCATACCCTTGGATCGACATAGAAGTTATCGCAAATGCAGGGCAGCTGATGATTTATCAACATTATGAGGCGCTTCTGCCTAGAATTGCTGAGGCCGCACAGCAAAGAGTATCACCACGGGCCTGACCTAGCTTAGGATTTGTTCAGCAGCAACTACCCGTTCGAACCATGCAAAGTTTAGGAGCTCGTCAAGCGATTGATCTTGTAAACGACGATCAGGTCAACGCCCCCTGCTGTTCCCCTGTCGCGGGTCCATTTTTACGCGTCGATCCAAATTTCTTGAGGTCTAATCTCCGTCGTTGGATGCATTTCCGCATTGCGCACAGAGGGTCGCGCGTGACGGAAGACCGACCGCCAGAACGGTTGGATCGTGACCCCTTCATCGATCAAGATTTGCTGAAGCTTTGCCATGATCTTTGAACGCTCGCTTGCGTCAGCGATTGCAACGGCCTGCGTGAGAAGTTCGTCAAATTCTAGGTTGTTGAATCCCGTTTCATTCCAAGGTCCGTTGCTGCGATACGCAAGATTATAAACCTGTACAGCCAGCGGTCGATGACCCCAAGTGGTTGTAGAAAAGGGATATTCCTTCCAACTGTTCCAAAACGAAGACCCTGGGATCACGGTACGTTTCACTTTGAACCCCGCTTTGCGAAGCTGTGCACCAACCACATCTGCTGTTTCTTTTACCCAGCCTTGGTTCAGCGACGTGATTTCAAATTCTTTGTCCGCAGCGCCCGCTTGTGTGAGCAATTCCAACGCTGCTTCTGGATCGTATTTTGGACCCGCCACTTCCGTGTATTCTGGGTGGATTGGACATACATGGTGGTTTTGCGCCACGACGCCCGCACCTGAATGGCCCAACTCCATCACAACCGCGTTGTCGACGGCCATCTGTATTGCTTTTCGCACCCGCACGTCGGCGTATAATGCCTCTCCGTTAACCAATGCCTTTTGGTTGGGGCGAATAGTGATTGTATTGGCGGTGACCGCTTCGGATTTGACCCAGCCGAGCCCGTCAAGGATTTGAATATACTCGCCGTTGGAACCAAAGTTCATATCAATTTCATCTGCTTCAACTGCGGAGACAACGGCAACCTGTTCGCGCCCGTAATCTAAAAATTCGATCCGATCGAGCGGCGCTTGACCGCCCCACCATGTATGGCCGCTGGCACGTTCAATCACGGCTTTAACGCCAATATCGTAAGTGGTGATTGTGTAAGGTCCGGTGCCGATTGACCCTATTGTGGCTTCTCCGGAATGGGACGCATGGGTCACCGCAGCAGGGTAATCCGCAAAAGACGCGATCAGTGTCACATCAGGGCGTGACAGGGTCAATTGAACGGTAAACTCATCGACCACTTTGACCGCGCCTTCTGCAACCTTGCCGTCTTTGGCAATCGCACCCAGACGGCGCCCCATGGAATTACCCTCCACACTTGCATCTGCCCAATTTGAAATGTTGCGCGCCACGTCTTCGGCCGTAAACGGATCGCCATTTTGCCATGTTACGCCTTTGCGCAC
>CALLAV010000128.1 GCA_938001995.1 uncultured Amylibacter sp.
TACAATCATCGCATAGCGCGTAGAGCGGTCTATCAAACCCACAGGAGGAGCTGTGAAGGCGCGACCCATAGCCTTGGTAAAGGATGCGTCACCATCAGCAAGCATGTGGATGCCTGCAGCGGTTGCGCCAGTCTGTTCGCCCCATGCCTGCATAACAAATACGTCATTAACGGAAATGCAGATTACTTCGTCTACGCCTTTGGCTTTAAATTGATCAACGGTGCGAATGAAGGAAGGGACGTGTGCGGTGGAGCAAGTGCCAGTGAAGGCGCCGGGCAAAGCAAAAATGGCAAGCTTTTTGCCTGCCCCTAGGGCATTCACATCTACGACTTCGGGGCCATCTGCGCCCATTTTTGCGAGTTTTGCTTCTGGGAGCGCGTCACCTGTTTCGATAGCCATTGCAGTTTCCTTCTGAGTTGGTTTTAGGTTGAGCCTGACTATAGTGCGGTGGCGGCGGTGTGCCAGTCTAAACGGAGGCGTTTCATGGGTCATGTGGTTGTTGTGGGTGCGGGGCAGGCAGGCAGTTCTTGCGTTGCGAAGTTGCGCAATTCTGGGTTTGAGGGAGAGATAACCTTGATTGGTGCCGAGACCGCGCCGCCGTATCAACGGCCACCGCTGTCCAAGGGATATCTGTTGGGCGAGATGACGCTCGAGCGGATGTATCTGCGGCCTGAGAGCTTTTACTCGGAGAATAATATCAACTTGATGTTGGGGGCTGAGGTGACGGGTGTAGATACAGATGCCAAGGTGATTACCGTTGGTGCGAGCGATCTGGCCTATGACGATTTGGTTTTAACCACAGGGTCCGCGCCGCGGCGCTTGCCTGCTGCGATTGGTGGTGATTTGGGCGGCGTTTACACAGTGCGCACGTTGGACGATGTGGATGAGATGGAGCCTGAGTTTACAGATGGAAAGCGAGTGCTGATTATTGGCGGTGGCTACATTGGGCTGGAAGCGGCGGCAGTTGCGGCGAAGAAGGGTGTGTCTGTGACGCTGGTGGAAATGGCAGATCGGATTTTGCAGCGGGTGGCGGCACCTGAAACATCGGATTTCTTCCGCGCACTGCATACGGGGCACGGAGTTGAGGTGTTGGAAGGCGTCGGCCTTGATCGGTTGACGGGAGAGGGGCGTGTGTCTGGGGCTGTGTTGTCGGATGGGCGCGAGCTGGACGTGGATTTCGCAATTGTTGGCGTGGGGATCGTGCCTGAGATCGGATTGGCCGAGATGGCGGGTTGCACGATTGATAATGGGATTTCTACAGATGCTGAGGGGCGGACCTCGGTAGATGGTATTTGGGCGGCGGGGGATTGTGCATCGTTCCCGTATCGTGGGGGACGCATTCGGTTGGAGAGTGTTCCGAACGCCATTGATCAGGCAGAAGTGGTGGCGGAGAACATTATGGGAGCCGGCAAAGAGTATGTTGCGAAACCATGGTTTTGGTCTGATCAGTATGATGTGAAGTTGCAGATCGCGGGTCTAAATGTTGGATATGATACTGTCGTAACGCGTCCAGGTGATAAAGAGGGCGATGCGTCCTTCTGGTATTACAAAGGCGACGAGTTGTTGGCGGTAGATGCTGCAAATGAGCCGCGCGCCTATATGGTTGGGAAGCGGTTGATCGAGGCGGGGAAATCGCCTGACAAAACGGCAGTGGCCGATCCTGTGGTTGCGCTGAAGACGCTGCTGTAATGCGGATTATTTCGGGGCGGTTCAAGGGAACTGCACTGACATCTGTCGGCAAGGGCGATGCAGGGGCGCATTTGCGACCCACGACGGACCGTGTGCGCGAGAGTATATTCAATCTGTTGGTGAATGGCGGGTATGGCGATCCGATTTCGGATGTGCGCGTGCTCGATCTGTTTGCGGGGACAGGGGCGCTGGGGTTTGAAGCGCTGTCGCGGGGGGCATCATTTGTGCAATTCGTGGATGATGGGCGTAGGGCGGCTGCGCTGATTTCTGAGAATGCCAAGATGTTGCGGGTTCAGGAAGAGGTGAAGTTGGCGCGAAGGGATGCGCGCAAGTTGGGCGCTTGGGATGGGGAGCCGTTTGGTTTGGTATTTCTTGATCCGCCTTATGGGAAAGCGATGGGAGAAGTTGCGCTGGCGACGGCTTTGGCTGGCGGTTGGCTGGCCCAAGATGCGCTGGTGGTTTGGGAAGAGAACCGTGAGCAGACGTGTCCCGAAGGGTTTACGATGTTGGATGCGCGAAAGTATGGAGATACTTGGGTGCATATTCTTGAAGTTGGCGCAGCGTAACAGCGACTTGTTTTACCGCGCGGTTTGGCGTTTGCTTTCGAAATGGGTTTTATCACGACATTTTGGCGCGGCCAGCTAGGATTCGTCTCGACACTTGTTCTGTTGATTGCAGCGTCGCTGATACTGGCGCGCGGTGCAGGTTTTATTGGTTGGTTTGCTCTGCCGTTGTTGGCCGCGATGTCCATTTGGCAAGGTGTTGGTGCTTGGCGTTTTGGCGAACGGGTATTGCGTGATGGGGCACTCTCGCGGGTCTATGGGGTCTATGCTGCGGCGGGAGTTGCGGTTTTGTCGAATATTTTGGTTGCGATTGGTGTCCTGTTGCCCGCACCGCCAGTGGATTTGGTGGTCAAAGGCTATGCGCCAAAAGTGATGGTCATAGGTGATGTGGCACAGGTTTCAGGTGAGATTGATTATCAGATTCTAACGGAGCTACGGGCGACAAAAGGCATTCGCCTTGTCGTATTGGACAGTTCTGGCGGGCACGTTCAAGCTGGGCGTGCCATTGGATTGTTTTTGGCCGCGAACGGGGTGGAAACACGGGTCGATGGTGTGTGTTTCTCGGCTTGTACGTTGGCCTTTGCCGGGGGTGTGAAGCGTGCCTTGGGATCACAAGGCGTGCTCGGATTTCATGGCTATCGATTTGTGGACCCGTTGCAGGTGCAAACTGTGAGCAAGGCAGAGGTTGAAGATAAGGACCGCGCATTTCTGAGCACACAAGGTTTTGCCCCCGATTTTGTAGAGCGTGTTTTCGCGACACCGCCCGAAGAATTGTGGCAACCGACACGGGAGGAGTTGCTGGCGGCTGGGGTTTTGAAATAGCTTTTGCATACGCTTGCATTGGGCGTGAGGGCTGTTAGTTTGGCGGTAACGTATTCGTGAAAAGGACGTCCCGATGACCAAGATTATGACCAGCCATGTTGGATCGCTGCCGCGCACGCAAGAGGTGGTGGATTTCATCTTTGCCCGCGAAAAAGAGCAGCCCTATGATCAGGCCGCGTTTGATGCCTGCATGACAGCGGCGGTCGATGAAACGGTACGTAAACAAGTGGCGTCTGGTGTGGATTTTGTGTCGGATGGGGAAACGTCCAAGATTTCTTATGCCACATACGTGAAGGATCGCTACACAGGGTTTTCAGGGGACAGTCCGCGCAACGCGCCTGCGGATTTGAAGATGTTCCCGACGTTCCTACAACGGCTGGCGGATGATGGGGGCACGCCACAATATGCGCGACCCATGTGTACGTCGGAGGTTACATCTAAGGGGCAGGATGAGTTGAACAAAGACATCGCAAACCTGAAGGCAGCAATGGCGAAACATGGCGCCAAGCGTGGTTTTATGAATGCGGCCTCCCCTGGGGTGATTTCGCTGTTCTTGCAGAATGATTTTTACAAGACACGGGAAGATTATCTCGGTGCGCTCGCCGATGCGATGAAAGCGGAGTATGAGACCATTGTGGCTGCCGGATTGGATGTGCAGTTGGATTGCCCAGACCTCGCGCTTTCGCGGCACATGCTGTTTGCGGACCTGTCAGACGCG
>CALLAV010000129.1 GCA_938001995.1 uncultured Amylibacter sp.
CACCTCCACCCCGTGTTCGCGCGCATCCCGCACAATCTGTGCAGGCGCATAAAACCCCATCGGCTGGCTGTTCAACAACGCACAGGCAAAGATGCCCGGATGATGACATTTCAACCAAGCAGAGGCATAAACCAACAGCGCAAAACTCGCCGCATGGCTTTCAGGAAAGCCATAGGATCCGAACCCTTCGATCTGGCTAAAACACCGTGCTGAAAACTCTTCATCATAGCCGTTCTTGAGCATTCCTTTCATGAATAACTCTTGAAATTCAGACACATTCCCATGCTTCTTAAATGTGGCGAGCGACCGCCGTAACCGATCCGCCTGTTCAGGCGTGAACCCCGCGCCGATGATGGCAATCTGCATGGCTTGTTCCTGAAACAGCGGCACGCCAAGGGTCTTGCCCAACACTTCACCCAGCGCATCAGATGGGAATGACACTTCTTCCTCCCCTTGACGGCGGCGAATAAACGGATGCACCATATCGCCCTGAATGGGGCCAGGCCGAATGATCGCCACCTCAATCACCAGATCGTAAAACGTGCGCGGCCGCATCCGCGGCAGAAAGTTCATCTGCGCACGGCTTTCCACCTGAAACACCCCCAAACTGTCCGCCTCGCACAGCATGTCATAGACCACAGGATCCTCAGGCGGCAGCGTCGCCAACGCATACTCTGTGCCGTGATGATTGCTAATCAAATCAAAGGCCTTACGAATACAGGTCAACATACCAAGGGACAGCACATCCACCTTCAAAATCCCCAAGGCATCAATGTCATCTTTGTCCCAACAGATCACCGTGCGCCCTTCCATCGCGGCGTTTTCAATGGGGATCAGCTCATCAAGTCGTCCTTCAGTCATAATAAACCCGCCCACGTGTTGGGACAGGTGACGCGGAAACCCGACAATCTGATCAACCAGTTCTAGTGTCTGTTTCAGCCGCGGTTCATTGGGATCAAGCCCCAACTCGCGCAGTTGCCCCTCTGGCATTCCGTTGGCCCCCCAACCCCACAGCTGGCTCGACAGCGCGGAAATCGTATCGCCCGACAGGCCCATCGCGCGACCTACCTCGCGAATAGCCCGTTTGCCACGATAATGCACCACTGTCGCGCACAGCCCTGCACGGTGGCGGCCATAGCGTTCATAGATGTATTGAATTACCTCTTCGCGGCGCTCGTGTTCAAAATCTACATCAATGTCGGGCGGCTCATCCCGCGCCTCGGATACAAAGCGTTCGAACACCATCGTGCCCACTTCGGGTGATACCGATGTCACGCCCAGCGCAAAGCAAACAACCGAATTCGCCGCCGACCCGCGCCCTTGGCACAAGATTCCACGCTCCCGTGCAAAATCCACAAGGTCACTGACGGTCAGAAAATAGGGCGCATAGCCCAGTTTACCGATCAGCGCCAACTCGTGATGCACCATCTTCACCACCTTCTCAGGCGGCCCTTCAGGATAACGCCACTTCAGACCCTTGAACGCCAACCGTTCCAACCGATCTTGCGGCGCCTCACCCACCGAAATCTCGGATGGGTATTCGTATTTCAATTCATCGAGCGAGAACCTACACCGCGCGGCAATCTCCCCGCTGCGATGCACCGCGTCTGTATGCCCCGCAAACATCCGCAGCATCTGCGCTTCATTGCGCATGTGCCGTTCCGCATTCGATAGGGCCTTTTCGCCAATATCGTCAATGCGAAGCCCCTCGCGCACGCAGGTCAGCACATCGCTGAGCCGTCTGCGCGACCCGCGATGCATCACAGGCGTGGCTGATGCGACAGTGGTGATACCCAACTGATCCGCCAGCGCCGCAAGCCGATCAAACCGTTGCGCATCTTGCCCGTCATACCGTGGCGACAACACCAAATGTACAGCCGTTCCAAAGCGGCGCGTTAACCGTTCTGTCTGCCGCAGCCATTCATCCGCGCCGCGTTTCGCCGTTGCCTTTAGGGGTGGGTGGATCAACAGCTCCATCCCATCCGCAAACTCCAGAACATCCGCCAAATGCAGGAGGCATTCCCCTTTGCCCGCCCGCCCCTTGGCGAGCGTTAAAAGGCGGCACAACCGCCCCCAAGCTGCGCGATCCCGTGGCAGGGCCGTCAAGGTAAATCCATCCTCTGTTTCCAACCGCGCCGCCGCCAAAAGGCGTGGCACGATGGCATCGCCGCCCTCTTCACGCTGCTTGCGGGCAATCTCGCGCAGCTCAATATGTGCACGCGCAATGCCAGCCACCGAGTTTGTGTCTGAAATTGCCAAGGCGGGCATACCATATTCAAACGCTTGCCGCGCGTATTCCTCGGCGTGGGAGCCGCCCGTTAGGAACGTAAAGTTCGATATGTTACACAACTCGGCAAATGGCATAGGCTCTATATATTCACGTTTTGTTCTTTAAGCGAGTCTTCCGCGAGAGGAGGGGGAGGATTTGGATATTTAGATTAAGAAAAAGGTCAGACACCCCGCGATCCACGTCTGACGAGGCAGACACGGGGCGCCTTTTCCTTGAGCGGTCATCGCCTTCCCAGGCTGTACCGCCTATCCAATAAAACGAGGTTTGGTTAAAAAACGCTAAAGAGCCTTTTTCTTGATAAAAATATCCATTTGGCAGCTTCATTTATACGGAACGCTGAAAGGAACTTACTGCACTTGCAACCTTTCAATATCCGAATCTGAACATTTTCCCTGACGCAGGCATTTTTGTAGAATGTTGATTTGACGTTTCTGAGTGTGTTCGCCGTAAGGTTGATGACAGGGTCCAATCGTCAGTACGTCACCTGATGGAGTGCTTTTCAGAAACATGATCCAGTCGAGGTCTTGGGCCTGTGTGGGAAAGCCACCGCACCAAGAAGCCGCGCAGGCTGTGTTCACAGTTAAGTCCACAGACCGTACATCCGTCAGGCTGCGCTTGCCCACAAACCGCCCTTGGGCAACACCTTTGGCGCTTAAAGGTTTGCCTTCTCTATACTTTGGAACAGGACCCGACATCTTCACCTTGCCCACGAAGATGCGATAGGTTTCAGGCTGATTTTGATACCAGTTGAACTCACCCGCAACATTTGAGGGCGCACAGCTGAGCGCATGGGCTTCTGCCCCGACCAATGCACAGATCATGACCGCAACAGCGCGCATCATCCGATTTGATCCTTAAACTCCTGAATGACCCGTTCGTAGGTGTCTCGCTTAAAAGGCACGATTTTGCCCAACAGGTCTTCGGGTTTAATCCAACACCACTCGCGAAATTCAGGTTCATCCGTTTCGATGTTGATCAGACTGTCATCGCCCGTAAATCGTAGCAAAAACCATTTCTGTTCTTGGCCGCGAAACCGGCCTTTCCACAGCTTTGGCACAAGGGAGTGCGGCAGCTCATAGGGAATCCAATCCTCGGTTTCTGCCACGACCTCTACCGCCGCCGCAGGAATACCTGTTTCTTCTTCCAACTCGCGCAGGGCAGCGGCGCGGGGGTCTTCGCCTTTTTCCACGCCCCCTTGGGGCATCTGCCAAGCATCACGATAATTATCGAGCCGTTGACCCGCAAACACATCGCCCGCTGCATTGCACACCATCAGCCCAACGCAGGGCCGATAGGGCAGTTTTGCGATTTCTTCAGGCGTCATCAATCTGCCTGACCCAAAACCGCGAGGCCTTTGAGAACGTCCAAAGCATAGGCCAGCTGCGCATCATCGTTGCGCAGTTCAGCTGCTTTTTTGGCTTCGTCACGTTCTTCTTCCAAAAGGTTGCGCTGGTCTTCGGTCAGGCTGTCGTTGGACAATGAGCCGCGCAAATCAGCCTCGAACCGTTGCTGGCGCTGGTCTTCTTCGGCGGCCACTTCGATTGGGGGACGCTGTTCTACCAAGATGTCAGGGGACACACCAAGAGCTTGGATCGAGCGACCTGACGGCGTGTAGTACCGTGCAGTGGTCAGGCGCATCGCACCGTCCCCTTGCAATGGCATGATCGTCTGAACAGACCCTTTCCCGAAGGACCGCGTGCCGATCACAACTGCACGGCGGTGATCCTGCAATGCACCCGCAACAATTTCAGACGCAGATGCGGAGCCACCGTTGATCAGAACCACGATCGGCTTGCCTTGCGCCAAATCACCTGGCTGTGCATTCACGCGGTCGCTGTCTTGGGGGCCACGGCCACGAGTCGAAACGATCTCGCCTTTTTCCAAGAACGCATCACTGATCATAATCGCTTGATTCAACAAGCCACCAGGGTTGTTGCGTAGATCGATGACGAAACCTGTCACGGCGTCCATGCCGCCAGCTTCTTCGACTTTGGATTCCAATTCGGATTTCAGGTTTACAAAGGTCTGATCCGAAAACGTGGTTAGACGCAGGACAACACTGTCGCCTTCAAGACGTCCACGGGCGGCCTTTACCTTAATCTTGTCCCGAACAATTGTGATGTCAAACGGCTCATCCGTGCCTTCGCGCACGATGGTGATCACAATTTCTGACCCGATTTCGCCGCGCATCAGATCAACCGCATCATCAAGGCTCATGCCCAGAGTGCTTTCGCCGTCCACCTGTGTGATGAAATCACCCGCCATGACACCCGCTTCATCTGCTGGGGTGTCATCGATTGGGCTCACTACTTTAACAAAGCCGTTTTCCTGCGTCACTTCGATGCCAAGACCACCGAATTCGCCACGGGTCTGAACCTGCATGCTGTCGAAATCTTCGGGCGGCAAATAGGACGAATGCGGGTCGAGCGATGTCAGCATTCCGTTGATGGCAGAGCGGATCAATTCTTCTTCGTCCACCTCTTCCACATAGGCCGAGCGAATGCGTTCAAAGATATCGCCAAACAGGTCTAACTGTTCGTAGGTGGATTTCGTTTTCGCGGCTTCTTGCGCGATCAGCGGGCCCGTAAGCTGAGCGGTCAAAACCATCCCAGCAAGCGTTCCGCCAATTGCGGCCAATGCGAGTTTTTTCATCAATCCATCCTAACTGTCATTAACGGCAAACCAGACGCTTGGGTCCACAGGTTCGCCTTCGTATCTCAACTCTATATAGAGCGTTTCTTGCGCCAGAGCGCTACCGCCATCTGAAGCTTCGATCAAAAATTCTTGAGCACCTGCTGGATTTCCACCCAACAGTCCGACAGGAGCGTTCTGATCAACCACTTCTCCGATTTCACCGTACACTTGATTAAGGCCAGCAATCACCAGCAAATATCCCGGTTGCGGCTCCAGGATAATCACGTTTCCGTAATCCAAAAATGCCCCAGCATAGCGGATGGTGGACGCAGCGGGTGCGCTGACCAATGCCAATGGCCGCGACGCAATCACCAACCCTGGCCGCTTTAAACCAGCGGCATCCACTTCGTTAAACCCACGCAAGACACTGCCATCGACGGGCAGGCGCAACGTGCCGCGCATCTTATCAAAATCAATTGCGGCAGCGGTTTCAGGCTCTGGTGGCAGCACGCCAATACTACCCGCGAACATTTCAAGCGAGGTGGCGCTGTCGGCCAGTATCTGTGTTTTTACGGGATCATCGGACAGGCGTTTGGGCAGGTCGGTGCGGTCTGCAATCGCTTGGCTCAGCTCGACGCGCGCCTCTTGTACACCCGCCAAACCCAGTCGCAACTGTTCCTCCGCATCTGTCTGAATGCGGCGCAATTCGCTTAACTCTTCCAATTGGGATCGCAGCTCTTCGGCTTGGCGTTGCAGGGATGGCGTGATTTCCGACATCATCATCCCAGATCGCGCCGTGCCCACTGGACCTGTCGGGTGGATCAACAACATCGGCGTGGTCGCCCGCTCCAACGTTTGCAGAATGCCAAGCAAGCGGCTCAATTGATCACGGCGGCTCTCAAACTCCAGCCGAATAACACGTTCGCGAATGGTGGCCCCACGCAGCCCATCGCGCATGGCGCTCAGCCCGCTTTCATAGGCGCGCACCGTTTCGGTCAGTGCTTTCACACGATCCCGCGCACTGCCTGCATTGTTAAGACCAGCTGCCGCCGTTTTCAGCGCCTCGGAGGCAAGCTGCGCTTCCAACACAACATCGGATTTCGCCAGCGCCGTGCCACAGCTTAACGTGACGGCCAGAACAGCCGCTATAAATTTGCGCGTGGCACTCATGTTTCGATCAAACTCTTGCCTGTCATTTCTTTTGGTTGGTCCAGCCCCATTAGCGCCAAAAGGCTCGGTGCTAAATCGGCCAAACGTCCGCCTGCGCGCAGCTTTGCACCTGATGGGCCACCGATCAAGACCACAGGCACAGGATTAACCGTATGCGCGGTATGCGGCCCGCCTGTTTCGGGATCAATCATCGTTTCGCAATTGCCGTGGTCCGCGCACACGATCATCGCACCACCCGCTGCAATCACTGCTGCTTCTACTTGGCCCAATCCCACATCCACCGATGCACAGGCCGCCATCGCTGCTTCCAGATCGCCCGTATGCCCTACCATATCGGGGTTCGCATAATTAACGATAATCAGATCATATTTGCCCGATGACACCGCGCCAACCAAATGCTCGGTCACTTCCTCGGACGACATTTCTGGCTGCAAGTCATAAGTCGCCACCTTCGGGCTTGGCGCTAAGTAGCGATCCTCACCCTCCTCTGGAACTTCCACCCCGCCGTTCAGGAAAAAAGTCACATGGGGATACTTCTCGGTTTCGGCGATCCGAAACTGCGACAACCCTTTTTGCGCGACCCAAGACCCCAGCGTATTCACAATGTCTTCTTCTGGGAAAATCACATCGCAATATTCCGAATGCGCTTTGGAATATTCGGTAAACCCAGACACCAGCGCCAACTTTGGCCGCGTGCCTGTGTCAAATCCGTCAAAATCGGGTGCAGCAATAGCCGCCAAAATCTCGCGGGCACGGTCGGCACGAAAATTCAAACAGACCAGCACATCGCCGTCCGCCATGCCTGCATAGTCACCAATCACAGACGGCAGGAAAAACTCGTCGCTCGTGTCATTTGCGTAGTTACCAGAAATCACCTGTGCCGCAGACACAGCCCCCACGCCATCACCGCGCACCATTGCAGCATATGCTTGTGAAACACGGTCCCAACGATTGTCCCGATCCATCGCGTAATACCGCCCCGAAACGGTCGCAATAAACGCATCTTCTGCAAGGGCTGTTTGCAATGTTTGCAAATACGTTCCCGCCGATTTCGGCGCAACATCGCGCCCGTCCGTAAACAGATGCAAGGCCACACGCTTCCCAGCATCTGCCAACACATTCATCATCCCGATCATATGGTCGATATGGCTGTGTACGCCACCGTCCGACAGAACTCCGCAAAGGTGCACCGTGCCGTCGCCTGCGTTCAAAATCCGTTGTACAGCAGGCTGATCCGCCAACGCGTCCCGCGCGATCACACTATTGATCCGCGCCAGATCCATTTCCACCACACGCCCCGCCCCGATGTTCATGTGCCCCACTTCGGAATTGCCCATTTGCCCATCTGGTAAACCCACATCAGGGCCAAAGGTGGTTAGCGTATCGCTCGGACATTCCCGCATTATCCGATCAAAGTTCGGGGTATTGGCCAGCGCGACCGCATTCCCCTCAGACTCGGAACGCAAACCCCAGCCATCCAAAATACACAAAACTACGGGCTTTGGGGTCGTCATGGGCCTGCCTTTTTAACTGCTTTTGCCGCTCTGATATCTGTCACAAGCGGTTAGCACAAGTTCGCCATTTTTAGGCACGATGATACGGCGCATTCCCAAGGATACTTGCTGCGCGGTACAATTGTTCGGACAACATCACCCGTGCCAGCATATGGGGCCAAACCATTTTGCCGAACGATAGCGCGAAATCGGCTTCGGCGCGCAAGGATGGGTCTAACCCGTCTGCTCCACCAATCAGGATCGCCAAATCCTGAACGCCTGAGTCGCGCCACGTGCTTAGCTTGCCAGAAAATTCAACGGAACTTAGCACCTTACCCCGTTCGTCCATGATCATCGTCACAGCCCCCTTGGGGATCGCTTTGCGCAGCAAATCAGCCTCTGCGGCCATGCCAAGGTTGCGTTTGTCCTCAACCTCGATCACAGAAACAGGGCCGAGGCCAAGGCCACGACCCGTCTTTTCGTACCGATAAAGGTAATCAGAAACGAGGTCAAATTCCGGCCCCTTGCGAAGCCGACCACACGCGATAATGTGTACGGATAACAAACGCTTACGCGTCTGCGCCAGGAACTTCCTGCCACATTTTTTCGAGCTGATAGAACTCTCGTACTTCAGGACGGAAGATGTGGACAATCACATCGCCTGCATCCAGCAAAACCCAGTCGCCTGCGCTCTTGCCTTCAATACGTGAGTGGACTTCCATCACTGTCTTTAGCTTGTCCGAGATTTTCTCGGCCAACGACACAACCTGCCGTGTGGACCGGCCCGACGCGACAACCATATGATCCGCCATAGAGGATTTATCCGCCAGATCGAGCGTGACAATGTCCTCGGCTTTTTCGCTTTGAAGGGTATTCAAAATCAAATCCAGCATCGACATGCTGGGGATATTTGTTTCTTTATCAGCCACTTGGCCACTAACACGGTTGATCAGAACCATGTCCTCCAAAAACACGCCACTCTTCCTCGGGCGCCGAGATTCTCGCGGTGTACCAGAGCGACCGAGCAGCCTCAAGCCATCAAGCGTGCAATGCGGTTATGCGCGCACCAGTTTTTCATAATCCTCGGCAATGGTCCGCGCCATATCGCCCACCTCAAAAGTGAAGTCACCGATTTGCCCAACAGGCGTTACCTCGGCGGCGGTTCCAGTCAGCCAGCACTGCTCAAAATCATGAAGCTCTTCTGGCATGATGTGGCGTTCCTGTACCTCGATTTGCTTGTCCTTCAACATGCCAATCACCGTCTGACGGGTCAGCCCATTCAAGAAACAATCAGGCTTGGGCGTATGAACAACCCCATCTTTTACAAAGAAAATATTCGCACCCGTCGCCTCGGCCACATAGCCGCGATAGTCGTACATCATGGCATCAGAACAGCCTTTCGCCTCGGCTTCATGCTTGGCCATTGTACAAATCATGTACAGACCAGCCGCCTTGGCAAAACACGGGATGGTTTCAGGGGATGGACGCTTCCAGCGGGAAATGTCCAGCTTCGCACCCTTCATTTTTGCGTCGCCGTAATACGCACCCCATTCCCACGTCGCAATCGCCATGCGAACAGGGTTTCTCGCTGATGCCACACCCATGTCGTCGCCCGACCCGCGCCAGCACAGCGCGCGTACGTAGGCATCCGTCAGGTTATTTGCCTTTAAAACCGCGTATTTGGCCTCTTCAATCTCATCAACAGAATACGGGATCGGAATGTCCAATTCACGCCCAGAAAACAGCAGTCGTTCGGAGTGTTCGCGGCTTTTGAAGATCTTGCCATTGTAGGCCCGTTCACCCTCAAAAACAGAGGACGCATAGTGCATGGCATGGGTCAGCAGGTGGACATTGGCATCTCGCCAATCGACCAATTCACCATCCAGCCAGATCAATCCATCGCGATCATCATATCCACCAGCCATTTTACGCTCCATTCTGGGTAATATTGTCATTTATTGCGCAATCAGTCAAAAATAAGACACAAAATTACGCCAAAGTCGAATTTTGCTATCATTTGATTCTTGGAAAGTCAACAAGACTGACATAAATTGACCCAACAGAATTTGGGATCAGGGTAGTCATCAAATGCGCGATCGTTTGCAGCCGGGTGGGGAAAACCTACTGTTTTTGACAGATGATCAGTTGCTACAGGGTATCGAGTTGCTGTTTTTTGCGTATCGCGGCTTTACGTCTGACCCTGATCGGATTCTTGAAAACTACACCTACGGCCGCGCCCACCACCGCGCCATCCACTTTATCCACCGTCGCCCTGGAACAACTGTGAATAGCCTTCTTGATATTCTTGGCGTCACCAAACAATCGCTCAACCGCGTGCTGCGCCAGTTGATAGAAGATGGCCTTGTCGAAAGTAAGGTTGGTGAAAAAGACCGCCGTGAACGTCACCTGTTCCTGACGAAATCTGGCAAAGAGCTGGAATCAGAGCTGTCCTCTGCCCAACGAAAACGCCTGCGCACTGCGTATAAAGAAGCAGGTCCAGACGCGGTGCAGGGCTTTCGCAAAGTGCTCGAAAACATTATGGATCCGTCCATGCGTAAACATGTCAAAAAGCTGATGAAGGATTAAGATCTGATGAATGAACAGCTGGCTGACGCCCACATCCTGATCGTAGACGACGACGAACGAATTCGATCGCTGTTGCAGAAATTCCTGTCGCGCAACGGATTTTGGGTCACAGCCGCACGCGATGCGGCCCATGCTCGCAAATTGCTTGCAGGATTAGAATTCGACCTGATCGTCATGGACGTGATGATGCCGGGCGAAGACGGCCTGACCCTGACCCGTGACCTGCGCAAGAAACTGGAAACGCCCATCCTGTTGCTAACTGCCAAGGGTGAAACCAGCGAGCGTATCATGGGGCTAGAAGCGGGCGCGGATGATTACTTGTCCAAACCGTTTGAGCCCAAGGAACTTGTTCTACGTATTAATGCAATCCTACGTCGTGTTCCCGTCGAACAAACCGTGGCAGAACCGCCCAAAACTATGCAGCTTGGCGGTGTCCGTTACGACGTGACACGCGGCGAACTATGGGCAGGTGAAGACCTTGTTCGCCTGACCGCCACCGAAAGCGCGTTGATGCGAATCTTTTCCTCCACGCCACACACCCCTATCAGCCGCGCCAAACTGGTCGAAGACCTTGGCCGCGACACTGGCCAAGCCCAAGAACGCGCCGTGGATGTACAAATCACACGCTTGCGACGCAAGATCGAAGCCGACCCGAAATCCCCCCGCTATCTGCAAACCGTACGTGGCGCGGGCTACATGCTGGCACCTGAATAATGACCACAGCTTTTCTGACCCACACTGATTGCTTGCAACACATCAACCCAGCGGGCCACCCCGAACAGGTCGCGCGGCTGGAATACATCCTTGATCGGATGAAGGCGTCCGAATTTGACGACCTAATGCGTGTGGATGCGCCGATGGGGACGGATGAACAAATCCTTACAACCCATCCACTGGCCCACCTAAATGCGCTTAAGGCTGCTGTGCCGATTTCTGGATGGACACAAATCGACGGCGATACGTCTGTGTCACCACTGTCGCTCATGGCCGCGTATCGCGGCGTTGGCGCAAACGTCAAAGCAGTCGATCTCGTCATGTCAGGCGAAGCAACCAACGCCTTTTGCGCGACCCGCCCACCGGGCCACCACGCCGAAACACAAACCGCGATGGGCTTTTGCTATTTCGGTAATGTTGTTATCGGCGCACGTCACGCGCTTGATCATCACGGGCTAGACCGCGTTGCCATCGTCGATTTTGACGTGCATCACGGCAATGGCACACAAGACCTCGTGTGGAACGACGACCGCATCCTGTTTGTCTCCAGCCACCAAATGCCACTCTACCCCGGTTCTGGCGCGGCCAACGAAACAGGTGCGCATGGCAACGTGCTAAACGTCCCGCTGGACCCCCACGCCAATGGCATCGACTTGCGCAACGCCTTTGAGCGCGAAATCATGCCCGCTCTCGCGGCCCATAAACCGCAAATGATTTTTATTTCTGCCGGTTTTGACGCACACCAAGCGGACCCATTGGCCAACCTCAACTTCACCGAAGAAGATTTTGCATGGGCCACAAAAACCTTGTGCGACTATGCCGATAAACACTGCGAGGGACGGGTGGTCTCGACTCTCGAAGGTGGATATGATCTGGAGGCGCTGGCTGCGTCTGTTGCGGCCCATGTGACCGTATTGATGGAGCAAAGCTGATGGCTGACACACCCGTTTCCGAAATGAACTTTGAAACCGCGATGGCGGAATTGGAAAAGGTCGTGGGCCAATTGGAAAGCAGCCAAGTGGCGCTGGAAGACAGTATCAAACTCTATGATCGCGGCGCAGAGTTGAAAAAGCACTGT
>CALLAV010000130.1 GCA_938001995.1 uncultured Amylibacter sp.
GGCGCTGAGAACGCCCATCAGACCAAAGCCGATGGGCCAGATAATGAACTGCTTACCAACAGCCACCCCCGCCACAAACGGCAAGGCGGGCCGCAGACCAAAGCGTGCGCCTGTGGCCATCAGCGCCATATTTGCAGGTCCAGGCGTGCCGACTTGCGACGCAAAAAAGATGATCATGGGAAGAAGTGCGATCATATTGCACCCCCAAGTGGTTGGTATTCGTGCGCCAGCACGCCCATGATTAGATCATCATAGCGTTTGCCTTGCACCAAGCCCGCTTCCCGTTCGCGCCCTTCTTCGACAAAGCCCACCTTTTTATAGGCTGCAATGGCGCGGTGGTTGTATTCCAACACACGCAAGGACACGCGATGCAGCCCCATCGTGTCGAAGGCATGGGTCAGGATAAGGGTCATGGCCTCTTGCCCGATCCCCTGCCCCAGCAAATCAGGGTCATGGATACCAATCGCCAATATGGCCCTATGATCGACCTCATTGACGGAATGCAGCCGCACCGATCCAACGCAGCGTCCTGCAACCTCTATAATCCACGCTGTTGGAAATGCTGCGAGTTTCGCCACCCAATCCTGCGCCACATCGAGCGTCAGGGGTTGCATCGCAGAGGCATCACCACCAAGCATGTGCACGATCTCTGCAGTGCGCCCCAGCTCAAAGCGATCCTGCGCATCCGCGTCGCAGGGTGCGCGCAAAATCACCCGATCCCCAATCAGGCGGGGTTTTGTACAAAATTCAGTCATTGTCCCCTCCCTTAAAATTGGTTGGACAAAATTGAGCGGCTCAAACGAAAAAGGGCCGGTTTTTCAACCGACCCTTTAGAATTTTTAAATTCCGATATGTTCGGTTTATTCAGCGGCCTCCGCCACTGGAAGAACAGAAATGAACGTGCGGTTTTTGAAGCCCTTGCGGAACGTCACTGCGCCTTCGACTGTTGCGAAAATTGTGTGGTCTTTGCCTTGACCCACGCCTTCACCTGGCCACCACTTGTTGCCGCGCTGACGCGCGATGATGTTGCCTGGGATGACAGCTTCGCCGCCGTATTTTTTGATGCCGAGACGACGCCCTGCGGAGTCGCGACCGTTACGGGATGAACCGCCTGCTTTTTTATGTGCCATGAGTTCTCTCCTTAGCCTTTAGCCAATTTTTTGGCCTGTTCGATCCAGCCTTCACGCTCGATCCGACCTTTGAATGACAGTTTCTCGCCAAACTCTTCTACGTCAGCGTCTGTCCATGCTGCAACTTGTGCGAATGTCGTAACGCCCGCCGCGTGCAGTTTCTTTTCCAGTGCTGGGCCTACGCCTGACAATTCTTTCAAATCATCTGCGCCAGCGGCTGCTTTAGGAGCTGCCTCTTTTTTCGGAGCGGCTTCTTTCTTCGGCGCTGCTGCTTTCTTGGCAGGAGCGACCTTCTTTTCAGCCTTGGCTTTCTTTGGCGCGGCCACTGCTGCGGCACCCGCAGCAACAACAAAACCAGCACCGTTCAGCGCAGCCGTTACACCAGACTTGTCTGCGCCCGTGGCCAGAATGTCTGTGATACGCACAACAGTCAGTTGCTGACGGTGGCCTTTTTTACGCTGCGAAGAGTGCTTACGACGACGTTTCACGTAGTTGATGACCTTCGGGCCTTTGCCCTGCTCAAGGATCTCGGCTTGGACGCCAGCACCTTCAACAGTTGGCGTACCCACAGTGGTTTTATCCCCACCGAGCATCAGAACTTCGTTGAATTGAACTTTTTCACCGGCTTCGCCTGCGATCTTTTCGATCTTGAGCACTTCGCCAGCAGCAACTTTATACTGTTTGCCACCAGTTTTAACGACTGCGAACATCTGTTCGACCTTCTTTGGTTTCCGCATCCTATGGCCACCAAATGGTGTTTGTGGGTGGACCCGCCTCGGACAACGTGCCCCTCTCGGAGCATCATGAAATAAAAGCGCATTGGAATCCCTTCCAGTGCGCGGATGGGGCCTTATCCATTTGTGACGGGCTCAAGTCAACCCAGAAAGGCAAGTTTATGCGACTTGCCTAGCCATTCATCGCATCCGACCAAAGGTCTTGATCTAGGCCGTCAAACAAAGTGCCCAGATACGGCGCGTAGGCCTGCCATGACTTTACCGACGACGTATACACCTTCTGACGCACTTGGTTCACACTGGCTGTGCGCACCATGCGTTTGGTTTTGTGGAATTCCAGCACTTGATCCTCCCACGGCAGGCCAAGATGATCCAACAGCTTGCGGCTTTCGGTTTCTTGGTTTGTCACAAGGTCTTCGTATTTCACATGATAGACTGCATCTGGAAACTGCTCATCCCACATATTCATCATGCGTTTGTAGCTGTTTGCAAAACGCGCCAACTCAGCTTGATCGTAGGCATATTGATGGGCGTAGGTGTCAAAGAAGTTCTTATAGATCGAAAAGCAATTGTCACGCGGATCGCGTACCATGTTGATGATCTTGGCATTTGGAAAAACCGTTTTAATCAGTCCAACGTTGAAAAAATTACCAGGCATTTTGTCTACGGATCGCGCTGCACCATTCGAACGACGCGCCATGCGATCCAAATAAGTTTGCGCCATCAGGTGCGCATCTGCCATCTTTGCTTTGCGCCCCGCCTTGTAAATTGGGTCTGACAGCTCTGTGATATCTGACAGTTCACCTGCGCCAAATACACTAGAATGCGTCGCAATAATCTGTTCAACCAAGGACGTTCCAGACCGCATAAGGCCAACGATGAAGATAGGAACGTCAGATGTATTCGCACCTTGCAGACCATCAAAATGGTTTTCAGCAAATGCTTTGCCAATACGTTTAAATTTGGCAGAGTCCGTTTCTGGCGGCACAGGCATTTCTTGACGATATGTGGTGTTCGCTGCCTCCCAGTGCGCATAGCTTTTTTCTACATCTCCCGCATTTTCGTAGATGTAACCGAGTGCAAATCCTAGATGCACGCGGTCCATGGCCGTTGCCGTATCAGAATTGAGCAAGGTTTCCATCTTGGCCGTAAAGTCCTGCACATCGTCCTGAGGCAGTAAATCCGCCATCAGGCGGTATGCCTCGGCGTAGGTTGGATCCACTTCCAATAGCGCCCTAAAAGCAGCGAGCGCGCCAGCGCGATCCCCCGCTTCATTTGTGGCCACTGCAAATCGCAAATGGTGATCTGTGACCATTGGCTCAATCTCAATGGCTTGCCGCATTAATGCAAAACCGTCATCAGGTTTGCCATGTTTTTCCAGTAAGCTGCCCAGTTTCGCAAGAACGCTCGCATCCTTTGGGGCCAACTTTAATGCGGCGCGAAAGTCCGCCTCTGCCGCTGATGTGTTTTGCATTTTTGCGTGCAAAGTTCCCCGACTGTTGAGCGCGTTGGCATAGTTCGGCATGATCGCGATTGCGCGGTCGTAATGCTTGGCCGCCTGTTCGAATTCCTCTTTGGAAAAATATGCAATGCCCAGATTATGATGCGCTTCGGCGTAATCGGGCTTTTTCGTAACCGCCTTGGTCAGCGTGGCAATGGCCTCGTCTAGCTTGCCGATCTGCACAAGGTAAGAGCCATAGTTCGACAGCGCCTCGACAAAATTGGGGTTCAGCTTGATCGCCCACTTATAGGCCGCAATCGCTGCTTTTTCGTCCCCGAGTATTCCGCTGGCATAGCCCAGAATGTTAAACACAAACGGCTCGTTCGGAAATCGCTGCGACAGTTGCTTGGCTGCATCTTGTGCGGCAGAGAAATTGCCAGAGTTCAGGATTTGCACCAAACCTTGCGCATCGGCCTGCGTCATTTGCCCACCACTGCCGCCTTGGCGTTCTAGGCGAGCAAGCGCCTTCTTCGCCTTTGAGTGTTTTGGCACTTTGGTAAGGATCTGGCGATAGAGCAATACAGCACGGCCCAGATCACCCGCTTTTGCCGCAGCCTCTGCCATGTCCAAAACCTGCTTGATGCCAGCCATGTAAACCTCGTTTTATCTGCTCCCTGCTTTTCGCAAGGCAGCCCTGCCCTGTCCAGCGGTTTTGAGGCTTGCACGACAGTGCGCATCTGCTAAACCACGCCCGTTGCGATCATCGCCTATAGGACAGGTGCCGGAGTGGTCGAACGGGGCGGTCTCGAAAACCGTTGTGGGTTTACGCCTACCCAGGGTTCGAATCCCTGTCTGTCCGCCAAGGGCCTTTTGTTCCACAAAAGGCCAAAACGTTTTACCAAGAAAAGCGGCAGACGTTTAGAAGAAACTTCGGGAACCTCTCACAAACGCACCAGCAGCGTACCTTAAAACGCAAAAAGCCGCAGCAACCGCCACGACTTTTTCGCTTTTCCAACACTGGAATTTGGTACCCGAGGCCGGACTCGAACCGGCAAGCCTTGCGGCGGGGGATTTTGAATCCCCTGCGTCTACCAATTCCGCCACTCGGGCAACGCTCGGCTGATTTAGCGAGGCCACCCGCCCCCGTCAACGCACAAAATGCGCCCGTCTACAGATTTTGCGCTTTGAACGTGTCGCATTGATCCATCCGCGCGGTTTCAAAGCCCTTTTGGAACCACGCCTGACGTTGCGCAGATGTGCCATGTGTAAAGGTGTGTGGATTTGGCCGCTGCCCTGCATTGCGCTGCAAGGTGTCATCGCCGATCTGCTTAGCCGCATTGATCGCTTCTGCCAGGTCACCGCGTTCCAGTGTTTTCAAACGTTCCTGCGCATAACGCGCCCAGATACCAGAATAGCAATCCGCTTGCAGTTCGATCATCACCGATACGCGGTTGCTGTCGCCCTGCGACATACGCTGACGGGCACGGTTTGCTTCGCCCAACGTCCCGAGTTCGTTCTGCACATGATGCGCGATTTCATGGGCGACCACGTAAGCGGCGGCAAAATCACCAGACGCGCCAAGACGTTTTGACATGGTCACAAAGAAATCCGTATCAAGGTACGCTTTCTTATCCGCAGGACAGTAAAACGGACCAGATGCACCGCTCGCAGCGCCACAGGGGCTCTGAGTGGCGCCTTTGAACAACACCAAAGTTGCGGGGTTATAAGGACGCCCCACCTGCTGTTCGAACACCTCTTTCCAAACTGTTTCCGTGTCGGCCAGCGTAACAGACACAAACTGCCCCGCCTGCTGATCGGCCTCGGTGATGGGCGCGGAACTGCCGCCCGTGGTTTGACCCCCACCTGCGATATTCAGAAGCGTGGCAGGGTCTACCCCCATGAAATAGCCAATGGCCAGCACAGCAATCAAACCGATGCCGCCAATGCCGCCCGCTTTCTTACCACCGCCACCACGGCCCCGCCGATCTTCGATGTTTTGGCTACCACGCCGTCCTTGCCACTTCATAGGTGTCCCCCAAATCTGATGTCGCACCTAAGTTACGCAGCCCTGTGATCAATCGCAAGACTTGACGCAACACCGTTCACGGGGCAAGACGGAAAGAAAAAAGAGGCATCAGCAGTGCTACGCAAACTTTATGATTGGACAGTGTCCCTAGCCATGACGAAATGGGCTTTGGCGGCGCTTGCGATGATTTCCTTTGTGGAAAGCTCTTTCTTTCCGATCCCACCCGATATTTTACTGATTCC
>CALLAV010000131.1 GCA_938001995.1 uncultured Amylibacter sp.
ATGAAAGGAAAGTGATTGGCCCCGAAACGTCCTGATCCAGCGCCAGATGCAGCATCTGCGCAAATTCGGATCGCATCCATCGTCATCATTGTGACAATGGTTGTTTGGATGGGGGCCAGTTTCATCGGCGGAGCGGTCGGCCTGCCAACGCGATATGCGTTTCTATTCGACCTTGCCGCTTTGGCTGCGTTCATTTGGGCGTTGGTCAATATGTACCAAGCATGGCAGAAACGCCAGACAACAAAGGATTGAGCGATGCTCGCTGATCAGGACCGCATTTTCACGAATATCTACGGCATGCATGACCGGACCTTGAAGGGTGCGCAACAGCGTGGCCACTGGGATGGCACGGCCAAGATCATCAAAAATGGTCGTGAGTGGATCATCGACGAGATGAAGAAATCTGGCCTGCGTGGGCGTGGCGGGGCAGGGTTCCCAACAGGTTTGAAGTGGTCGTTTATGCCAAAAGAGTCCGATGGACGTCCGTCCTATCTGGTGGTGAACGCAGACAAATCCGAACCGGGCACCTGTAAAGACCGCGAGATCATGCGCCACGATCCGCACACGTTGATCGAAGGCTGTTTGATCGCCTCTTTCGCCATGAACGCAAACGCCTGTTACATCTACATTCGCGGTGAATTCATCCGTGAACGCGAAGCGCTGCAAGCCGCAATCGACGAGGCTTATGACGCGGGTCTTTTGGGCAAGAACGCCGCCAAATCAGGCTGGGATTTCGATCTTTACCTCGCACATGGTGCTGGGGCCTATATCTGCGGTGAAGAAACGGCCTTGCTGGAAAGCCTCGAAGGCAAAAAAGGCATGCCACGTATGAAGCCACCGTTCCCCGCGGGCGCTGGCCTGTATGGCTGCCCGACCACTGTGAATAATGTGGAATCCATTGCGGTTGTGCCGACCATCCTGCGCCGTGGTGCGGATTGGTTCACCAGCTTTGGTCGCCCAAACAACGCAGGAACGAAACTGTTCGCGTTTTCTGGTCACGTCAATCACCCTTGTGTGGTCGAAGACGCCATGTCCACTCCGCTGCGCGAATTGATCGACCGTCATTGCGGCGGTGTTCGGGGCGGTTGGGACAATCTAAAAGCAGTAATCCCGGGCGGCGCGTCCGTTCCGATGCTGCCCAAAGACATGTGCGACGACGCCATCATGGATTTCGACTGGCTGCGCGAACAACGCTCGGGTCTTGGCACGGCGGCAGTGATCGTGATGGATCAAAACACCGATGTGATCAAAGCAATCTGGCGGCTGTCCGCGTTTTACAAACACGAAAGCTGTGGGCAGTGTACACCTTGCCGCGAAGGTACAGGGTGGATGATGCGCGTGATGGATCGTCTGGTCAAAGGCGAGGCAGAGGTCGAAGAAATCGACATGCTGCTGGATGTCACCAAACAGGTCGAAGGCCACACTATTTGTGCGCTTGGCGATGCGGCGGCTTGGCCGATCCAAGGTTTGATCCGCCACTTCCGTGATGAGATCGAAGACCGCATCAAGCACAAACGCACGGGCCGCGTCAGCTCGGTCGCGGCAGAGTAATCTTGTCCGAACGGTTTCAACTGGCCGAGTTCAACTTCGGCACGTTGAAATACGATTGGGAAGACAAGCGGGTTTCGGATTTTCGCAACAATCTTGAACGGGTCAATCGACTGGCTTCGCGTGCGGATGGGTATATCTGGCGGATGCCTGATGCTGAAATGGATGCCGCTCAAAACGAAGCGGGTGGCGTGTTTGGCAATGCGCGCACCGCGTCAACGCTGTCGGTTTGGCGTGACGTGGACAGCTTGTCCAACTTTGTTTGGAAGACAATCCACAAACAGTTCTATGATCGCAAAGGCGAATGGTACGATCCCGAAGGCAATGGCAATTTCGTGATGTGGTGGATCCCAGAAGGGCACAAACCAACAGTTGCTGAGGGCATGGAACGCTTCAACCATATGAAATTGCACGGGGAAAGTGATTTCGCTTTTGGATGGTCCCACACCCGTCAAAATTGATATTTCAACCTTGAAACAGCCTGTGAGCGGGGCTGTTATTGCATAACACGGGCGCAAATACCATCTTATCCCCAAGCAGAGGCCACATCTGGCCAAATCAAATACAGGAGAAGATCATGCGCATTTTTATGATCGCAACAGTAACAACAATGCTTGCCACATCTGCGTTGGCGAACCCGCCGCTGCGGGATGTAAAGCCGATTAATGATGGTTTGCTGGCTGTGGGGCTCGCGGACGAAATTCGCAAGAACTGCGGGAGCATTTCGGGCCGTATCTTTAAGGGCGTCGCGCGGCTGCGGTCTATTCATAAATCGGCACAAAACATGGGCTATTCCGATCAAGAGATCGAAACATTCGTCGACAGTCGCGCGGAAAAGAACCGCCTGAAGGCGCGCGGTAAGTCTTATCTAAAGGCTAACGGCGCAAGTTTGAACGATGAAGCCAGCATGTGCGCGCTTGGTCGTAAAGAGATTGCGAAGAAAAGCGCAATTGGGACTTTGCTCTACGAAAATTAACCGACTAAAAGACTCGGAATACCTTGATTTAAGGCCTCAAACTGGTTTTTCCAGTTTGAGGCCTTTTGTTTTGGAAATAACTGCCGTTTTGCCGCAGAAAATACGTTTCTTTGGTTGAGGCCGCCGCCATCCTACGGTAATTGACCAAGAGGCGGTTTTGGGATCGCCAATCACGAAAGATAGCCCAGAGCGAAACCCGCTCGACTTGGGAGGCGGCATGACCGATTTGCGCAAAATCATCATTGACGAGACCGAAGTGGAAGTGGATGGCGCTATGACGCTGATCCAAGCCTGCGAAGTCGCTGGTGTTGAGATCCCTCGTTTCTGTTACCACGAACGTTTGTC
>CALLAV010000132.1 GCA_938001995.1 uncultured Amylibacter sp.
GGCTGTCCAACCGCCATCTATGGGCAATGACGCACCAGTGATCGACTTGGCTGCATCACTGCACAGGAATACGGTTAATGCGCCCAGCTCCTCCAGTCCGACGAAGGATTTCGTTGGTTGCGCCGCAAGGATCACGTCGCGAACAACTTCTTCTTCGGTGATGCCGCGTGCCTTTGCGGTGTCTGGGATTTGTGCATCGACCAAAGGTGTGCGCACGTAGCCTGGACAGATGGCGTTGCATGTGATGCCGTCTTGCGCGGTTTCGAGCGCTGTGGTCTTCGTTAGGCCGAGGATCCCGTGCTTGGCTGCGACATAAGCGGATTTGAACGGCGACGCGACAAGGCCGTGGGCCGAGGCGATGTTCACAACCCTGCCCCAGCCAGCTTTGCGCATCAGCGGCAAAGCTGCGGCTGTGGTGTGAAATGCGCTGCTGAGGTTGATCGCAATGATCGCATCCCATTTTTCGGTTGGAAATTCGTCAATTGGGCTGACGTGCTGAATGCCTGCGTTGTTCACCACAATATCAACGCTGCCGAAAGTTTCGGAAGCTGTGGCGATCATGGTGCGGATTTCATCGGGTTTGGTCATGTCAGCGCCGTTGTAGACAGCTGTGATCCCGTATTTTTGTTCCAGATCGGCGCGCTGCGATTCAATTTCGTCGGCGTCGCCAAAGCCATTTAACATAATATTTACACCAGACGCCGCGAGCGCGTCAGCCACGCCTTTGCCAATACCGCTTGTGGATCCTGTGATGACCGCTGATTTGCGCATGATTTGCTCCTAGTCCTGAAGAATAACGTTTGGTGCGATGTCGGCTGGGTCTATTACCAGCTCGATCAAGGCGCCGTTGGGTTTCGTTGTGGCTGTGGTAAAGGCATCTGCGAAGTCTTCGGTTTTTTCAACTCGCGCGCCCCAAAAGCCATAGGCTTTGGCCAGCTGGACAAAGTCAGGGTTTATGATCTCGGTTCCAGACGGACGGCCCGCGTAACGTTTGTCTTGGTGTAAACGAATTGTGCCGTATAATCCGTTATTTAGCACCAAAATGATTGGTTGCAGGCCGTTTTGCAGCATAGTTCCGAGTTCCTGCGACGACATCTGAAAGTCACCGTCTCCTGCGAAACAAATCACTTGCCGTGTGGGGTCAACAGCCTTTGCCGCAAGCGCGGCCGGTAACCCTGCCCCCATCGCGCCTGATTGTGGTCCTAAAAGCCGCTGATTTTTATGGAATTTCAGAAATCGACCTGACCAAATGGCAAAATTGCCTGCGCCGTTGGTGATGATTGCATCATCATCCAACACATCACGCAGATGCGCACAAATCGGCGCCATATCCACCTCACCTTTGGCGGGTTTGGGATTAAGAACCGTTTCATGCGCCTCTTTAATTCGCTTTAAATGTGCACTGTAATCCCCAGTAACCAATGGATTTAATGCCGCCAGAAAGAGGTCCTGAGCAGATTGTACGGCTACATCCGCTTGGTAAATTTTGTTGATTTCATCCGCACTGCGATGACAGTGAATGATCTGTTGCTTCGGGTTTGGCACATTAAGCAAGGTCCAGCCATCTGTCAGAATCTCTCCGAAACGTACGTTAACGGCAAGGATAACATCGGCATTGGTGATGGCGTCACGCAAGTGTGGCGGCATGCCAAAGGACGCATCGCCAATAAAGTGTGGCCCGCGATTGTCGATCAGGTCTTGGCTGCGGAACACGGTTGCTACGGGGACATTAATCTTGTGGGCAAAGGCGCTGAGCTGCGCCCTGCCCTCGTCATCCCAGCCGCCACCACCGACCACCATCAAGGGCGTTTTGGCACTGTTCAGAACCTGCGCCGCTTGCTCCACAGCCGCCAGATCGGGCGCAGGACGGAAGGGTTTCACGGGCTTGCACGGCTTGGCGTCAGTCATGTCCGTCAGCATGTCTTCGGGCAACGCAACAACCACAGGGCCTGGACGACCAGAAGTGGCCACTTGGAACGCGCGCGCCACCAGTTCTGGGATGCGATCGGCGTTATCAATTTCAGTGACCCATTTCGCAACCGTGCCAAAAAACGCCCTGTAATCAACCTCTTGAAACGCCTCACGGTCGCGCATGTCGCGGCCAATCTGCCCCACAAACAGGATCATAGGGCTGCTGTTTTGCATCGCCGTATGCACGCCAATCGACGCATTTGTCGCCCCTGGTCCACGTGTGACAAAGGCGATGCCTGGCTTGCCTGTCAGTTTACCGTAAGCCTCGGCTGCGAAAGAAGTGCCGCTTTCGTGGCGATTGGTGATCAATTTTATTTGGTTTGGAACGTCATACAGTGCGTCAAGAACGGCAAGATAGCTTTCACCAGGAACACCAAACGCGGTATCAACGCCTTGTTCCAAAAGACATTTTACCAGAAGTTCACCGCCTGTATTGCTCATAGCTGTCCCTGCCCTGCGTTCCAGTGATTTTGTCGAATTACTTTCAAAATGTGTGACAGACCTCACTGTATTTACAATAGGAAAATGTAGGTTTGTGTCAGGCAGTCGCAAAAGCGAATGTTAAGCAGGTTCGGGTCAAAGTTCTTCCCGGTTCATACAGTCCCGAACCTGCTCTTCCTTCCCGAAATCGCAACACCGCGTCTGCAAACTCTGTTTGCCTTTGGGTAAAATAGATTTAGCCTCGTGGTATGACAGGCACAAAAGACGACGCTATCCAGCGGATCAAAACATACTTTGATGACCATCAGTTCAAGGCGGATTTGGCCGCGTTGGTGGCCTATCCAACCGAAAGCCAGACGGGGACCGCACAGAACGTTATGCGCGACTATCTGAACACGGCCATCGCAGAACGTTTGCACCAATCTGGTTTTGAAACAAACGTTTTCGACAACCCCGTTCAAGGCGGTGGCCCCATCTTGGTTGCTACGCGGATTGAAGATAAGGCCGCGCCCACAGTGCTGATTTATGGGCACGGGGATGTTGTGTATGGTCAGGCGGAACACTGGGCTGATGGGACCACGCCGTTTGAACTGCACGAAAGCGAAACACGCTATTACGGGCGCGGTGTGGCGGACAATAAAGGACAGCATCTGATCAATATCGCCGCTTTGGAGGCCGTTTTGTCCACCCGAGGCTGGTTGGGGTTCAACGTTAAGATTTTG
>CALLAV010000133.1 GCA_938001995.1 uncultured Amylibacter sp.
GGATGCGGCGAGGGTTGTTTTCTGTGTCTTCTAGAAAGGTGCGGAGCCAAGTGGCGCATTCGGACTGGCCTGCGGCTGGGCGCAGCGCGTTGGCTTGTTCGGACAGCACGTCACGGTTGGCGTCATAGCCGATATAAGTGAAGAGGAGCGCATGATGGGCCATGCGCAGGGGTGTTTGTGCAGCTGGTAGGGCGTTAGCGGTGAGGGCGATGGTGAGGCCCGTGTGGTTGATCAGGGCCATGGCGTCTTTGGCATGAAGTGGCGGCGCATTTGGCACGTCGCAAATTTGCAGCGCCCAAGGAGCGAGTTGTGTGAGGTCGCCTGCGCCTATCGAACCGTATTGCGGGATGGTTGGGGACACACCCGTGTTAAAGCAATTCACCAAGTGGTCGAATACAGCGGGACTGATGCCTGAATGTCCTTTGGCGGCGGATAAGATGCGATACAAGAGAACGGCGCGGCCTGTTTTTGACGCAAGGGGTGGGCCGACTGCCGTAGACCGGCCCATCAGAATTTGGCGCTGAAAGGCGGTAATTTCCGAGGGAGACAGGCGGTGACCGAGGTTCGCACCGAGGCCTGTGTTAAGGCCATAGACAGGGGTATCGCCAGCGGCGGCGGTGTCTATGTGTTGGCGCGCTGTTTGTAAGCGTTTGGTAATGTCGGGGCTGACGTTGAGCTGTGTGTCGCCTTCAACTGCGGCCATAAACTCCGCAAGGCTTATTGTGCCGCCGTCAATCTGCATCAATAGAACCGCAGTCGTTGACCAACGCCCATGGCCTTCGCTTTGGTCAGCATGGCATGGCCAAGGGCGATGTCGGACAAGGACAGGCCACGATGCCAGAAGAGGATGGTTTCGTCGTCTGACTTGCGGGCAGGTTTTACGCCTGCTACGATTTGGCCCAACTCCGCATGCAGGGTTTCTGCGGTGATGCGGCCTGTGTCCACATGTTCGCGCAGAGAACCGAATTTGCCAAAGGCTTGGCCCCAATCGTCCATCACGACCTTGGCCATGATGTCGGTGAGATTGAGTTCAACGGCGGACATGGTGCCGTAAGGAATGACAAGCGCACCAGGTTTAATCCAGTCGGTTTTGAACAGCGGTGTGGGTTCAGACAGGCGCGAGGCTTCGACCATGATGTCCGCGCCTTCTAGGCAGTCTTGCCAGTTGTCGGTGACAATGATTTTGCGGCCTAAGTCTGCTTCTAACTTGGCGGCAAAGGCTTCGCGGCTTTCTGGGCGGCGGGAATGGACGCGGACCTCGTCAAAATCGAACAGATGGCACAGCAGGCGCACGTTCCAATAGGCCGTGCCCCGTGCACCTATATGGGCGAGGATTTTAGGGTTCTTTGGCGCAAGGTATTTTGCGCCGATAGCTGTCACCGCGCCCGTACGCATGTCAGTGATACCGCCTGCTTCGACGATGGCTTTGGGGGCGCCGTTGCGTGGATCGAACAGTGTAAGGATACCGTATTCCGACGGGCGGTTCTCCAAGTAATTTGGAACGAAATCGCCAACGACTTTGGTGCCAGCGGAATCGATATCCTCGCCGATCCAACCGCGCAAAACGTTGAAATGTCCTTCGACACCAGCGCGCGGATGGATGTGCATGCGGGGTTCAATCGACGTTTCGCCGCGCCCCTGCATGGCGAGGCTGTCCTCAATGGCCGCGAGAATCTCTGCGTCGGTCAAGCCGAGGGCTTCGATATCAAAGCGGTTGAGGAAATCGAGGTAAACGGGGGGTGTATTTTCAGGAACCATATCAAGAGTGGTAACGCCGAAAGTATCGTTGGGGAAGTCGCGTTTTAAAGTTGTAGCAATTCGAGAAGTTTTGCCTTTAGGTAGACGCGGGAGACACCAAGCCATTTTTAAGGGAGGACACCATGGACCAGCCGTGGACCAAATACTTTTCCGACGAAGCCAAAAACTTTGACCTTGCCAACATGGGAGCGTCGCGGTTCTCGGACCTGCTGGATGCCTCTGCTGCGGCGCATGGGGACAAGCCTGCTATGACGACCATTCTGCCCACAGGGGCGGAGGCGACGATTTCGTTCAATCAGCTGAAGTCCGAGGCGGAAGCCTTCGCCGTCTATCTGCGTGAAGTGTTGAAACTGAACGGTGGGGACACCGTGGCGGTGATGACGGCCAATTGTATCGGGTTTGGCGTTGCTTGTATGGGTATCGCGAAGGCGGGGTGCATTAGTACGAATGTGAACCCGCTTTATACCGCGCCTGAGTTGGAGCATCAGTTAAACGACAGTGGCGCGAAGGTGTTGGTGATCATTGATCTGTTTGGCGACAAGGTGGATCAGGTGGTCCACAAGACGGGTGTAGAAACCGTAATCACGCTGTCTCTGCTGGAGTTTTTCCCGGGGTTGAAGCGGGCCATTCTGGGCTTTGTCCTTAAAAAAGTGAAAAAGGTCATTCCCGACATGCGCACGTCCCATGTGACGATGAAGGCGGCCTTGGCGGCGGGCAAAGCAGCGTCAGGTGACATTGCCGGTTACACAGCAAATGTGAAGCCGACGGATGTGGCGCTCTATCAATACACCAGCGGGACAACGGGGCGCTCCAAAGGTGCGGAGCTTACACATCAGTCTGTGATCGCCAATGCCTATCAGGCGGAGTTGATGACCAGCGATTTGATGAGCGGAAACGGCGAGACGGTTTTGGTGATCCTGCCGCTTTATCACATCACAGCGTTTTCTCTAATTTTTATCGCAGGTTTGCGCACAGGTGCGCATAGCGTTCTGATCCCAAGCCCGCGTCCACCTTCAAACCTGAAGGCGGCGTTTGAAAAGCACAAAGTGACGTGGTTCACGGGGATCAACACGCTTTATGCCGCGCTGTTGGTGGAAGACTGGGCCAAGCCAGAGCTGTTCAAGGACGTTCGTTTTTGCGGTTCGGGTGGCGCGGCACAAACCACAGGAGTGGCGCAGAAATGGGAAGACAAATTTGGCATCCCGATCCGTCAGGGCTGGGGCATGACCGAATGTTGCGGTGTGATGACGTTTAATCCGTCTGGCGACAACCGTTTGGGGTCTGTGGGTGTGCCAGTGCCAGGGATGGAAGTGCGCATTGTGGACGACAACAGCAAGGATGTGCCGCTGGGTGAACCGGGCGAAGTGATTGGTCGTGGGCCGACAATCATGAAGGGCTACATCAACCGCCCAGACGCCACGGCCGAGACCATTGTGGACGGATGGCTGCATTCTGGCGACATCGGCGTGATGGATGCCGACGGGTATATCGAGATCGTGGATCGCAAAAAGGACATGATTTTGGTGTCAGGCTTTAACGTGGCTCCGAACGAAATTGAGGACACGATTTCAACAATGGCAGGCGTTGTACAGGTGGGCGTGGTTGGCTATCCTGACGACAAAACAGGCGAGGCCGTGGCCGCATTTATCGTGCGTGCAGACGACAGCGTAACCGAAGACAGCGTGCGCGAAGTCTGCAAAGCTGGGCTGACGAACTATAAAGTGCCTAAGCGGATTGAGTTTGTCGACGAGGTGCCTGTGACGTTGAGCGGCAAGGTACTACGACGAGAGTTAAGAGAGACGCATTTGTCGTAGAGGCTGCCTCTAAGTCAGCATTAAAACCGGACGCTAGAGTGAAAAACCGTTTTCGCACGATCCCTGTCTAGGGACTTGTCATCTCATTCGCTTCAAATACCTCTGGCACATGGTATTAAGTCAAGGAAATCACCTCTGATAACAAACAATGCTCTTTGGACGTGTGCGTTGGCGAAGGCTATTTAGAGTTCGGCAACACGAAAACCTGACGGTTGTAGCGCATGGAAGGATATTTAATGAAACCCAGCCAAGTAATGACGCATATCTCCATGGCGGAAATGCGCGGAACATCTCTTGATGACTTAAAGGCAATGCTTGCGAATGAAGATTTTTCGCAAGGTGATGAGTTTGGTAGTTTTCCGATCCATGACATCGCAACGGTTAAGCGTGACCTCGTTGATTTTGCAGTTGAACGTGGCGCTGATGTGAACATCCGAAATGGAGAGGGCTATACCCCGCTTCACATCGCAATCGCTCATGTGAATGAAGACGTCGTCTCTTCGCTCTTGCGTCATGGTGCGCAGCTTGATCTTTCGGACCGCTATGGAAACATTCCCTTGGTGTCAGCTGTCTACGAAGGGAAAAAGGCATCCAATGTCATCCGTATGTTGCGCGACGCTGGCGCTGACCCAGACGCCAAAGGTTCAAACGGACGCAGCGCACGCGAGATGGACAATTGGAACAGTATCGCCGGAGATCAAGGGTAAGACTTGCATTGAGGTGTCAGAGATTTGCTCTGCCAGAAGTTTTGCACGAACTTGCGCCACAAACCCATCGTGAAACGAAGTCTGGTTTTTTCCACGTCTCTATCCATCAATTGCAGGCCAGACATTCCTGCTGGTCGCAGAATCAGTCAGATTGGGCTCTTAGCGGGCATTGGTTTGGCATTTCCACCCATCCCTACTTGACGAAACGCTACTTCCCCCGTAAGGCACGACTTCCTTAATGAATCGGTCACTTTTTGCCCTATGGGTGATTCGCCCCTGACGTTTTGGAAATCGGCCCGACGCCGTGGTGGTGTTGGGCTTTTGTTGTGAAAAAAGGTTCTGGCAAGACGGAACCGCAACCTTGAAGGAAGACGCACTTTGGCACGTATTGCTGGCGTGAACTTGCCGACCCACAAACGGGTCCCAATCGCCCTCACTTATATTCACGGTATCGGACACACATCCGCTGCTAAGATTTGCGACGAAACTGGTATCGACGTTACACGTCGTATCAATGAACTGTCTGATGCAGAAGTTCTGAAAGTTCGCGAATTCATCGATGCAAACTTTGACGTAGAAGGTGATCTGCGTCGTGAAGTTTCCATGAACATCAAACGTCTGATGGACCTTGGCTGCTATCGCGGTCTGCGTCATCGTCGCGGCTTGCCTGTTCGTGGTCAGCGCACACACACAAACGCACGTACTCGTAAGGGCCCAGCCCGCGCGATTGCTGGCAAGAAGAAATAAGGGGGGCTGATCGATGGCACGCGAAAAACTACGCGCTAAGAAGAAGATCAAAAAGAACATCACCACTGGTGTTGCTCATGTGAACTCCTCTTTCAACAACACAAAGATCTTGATTGCAGATGCCCAAGGCAACGCAATCGCATGGTCTTCTGCTGGGACTATGGGCTTCAAAGGCTCGCGTAAATCCACACCTTATGCAGCACAGATGGCTGCCGAAGATGCTGGTAAAAAAGCGCAAGAGCACGGCGTGAAAACGCTGGAAGTTGAAGTTCAAGGTCCAGGTTCTGGTCGTGAAAGTGCGCTGCGCGCATTAGCAGCGGTTGGCTTCAACATCACATCTATCCGTGACGTGACCCCGATTGCTCACAACGGCTGTCGCCCACCAAAGCGCCGTCGGGTTTAATCTGACAGATATTCTTACGGAACCGTACATTCGTGCGGTTCCGGATTTTTAAATACCCCTCGGGTGTTCCCGACCACACCGGATCCGGTCGGCGAACGAGAATGGAGGCACTATGATCCATAAGAATTGGCAAGAGCTTATCCGTCCAAACCAATTGGACATCAAACCAGGTGGCGACCCGCTGCGTCAGGCAACATGTGTTGCTGAACCGCTCGAGCGTGGCTTTGGTCTGACACTTGGCAACGCGCTGCGTCGTGTATTGTTGTCGTCCCTGCAAGGTGCAGCGATTACATCCGTACAGATCGACAACGTTCTGCACGAGTTTTCATCGGTTGCGGGTGTACGTGAAGACGTCACCGACATCGTTCTGAACCTTAAAGGCGTGGCCGTGGCCATGGAAGCAGAAGGCACTAAGCGTGTGTCTATTGCTGCTAAAGGCCCAGGCATTGTGACCGCCGGCGATATCTCTGAGACCGCTGACATTCAAATCCTGAACAAAGACCACGTGATCTGTCACCTTGACGATGGCGCATCCTTGTTCATGGAAATGACTGTAGAAACGGGCAAAGGCTATGTTGCTGCGGACAAGAACCGCCCAGAAGATGCACCGATTGGCTTGATTCCAATTGATGCGCTGTTCTCACCTGTTGTGAAAGTGTCTTACGACGTTCAGCCAACACGTGAAGGTCAGGTTCTGGATTACGACAAACTGACTTTGAAGCTGGAAACAGATGGGTCGATCACGCCAGAAGACGCTGTGGCATTCGCAGCGCGCATTCTGCAGGATCAATTGTCTGTCTTCGTCAACTTCGACGAGCCAGAGTCTGCATCCCGTCAGGAAGAAGAAGACGATCTGGAATTCAACCCGCTGCTGCTCAAGAAAGTGGACGAGTTGGAACTGTCCGTCCGTTCGGCAAACTGCCTGAAGAACGACAACATCGTCTACATCGGCGATCTGATCCAGAAGACCGAAGCAGAAATGTTGCGCACACCGAACTTTGGCCGCAAATCCTTGAACGAGATCAAGGAAGTGCTGTCAGGCATGGGTCTGCACCTTGGCATGGACGTCGAGGATTGGCCGCCGGACAACATCGAAGATCTGGCGAAGAAGTTCGAAGACGCCTTTTAAGAATTGCGGCGGGCTGCAAGGCCCGCCAAATGCCCACGCTGGTGGGGAATAACTGGGCAATACCGCCCCAATAATACGGCTGGCACGCATCAGACCGTTGCACAAAGTATAAAGCACTTAGGAGACTATCAAATGCGTCACGCACGTGGTT
>CALLAV010000134.1 GCA_938001995.1 uncultured Amylibacter sp.
AACGGGTCAGTAAATCCATCGCGATCAAAGCGTAACGCTTTTCCGCGCATGGTGTTGCACAGCGACACTCTGCCCTTGCTCTAACGCCCCTAATCGGGCAAAACCACACCCGCACGAGAGATGGGATTCCAAAGCATGCAAACGTTTGAGTATAAAGTCGTTCCAGCGCCAAACCGTTCGAAACGGGTCAAAGGTGTTAAGGGAACCGCAGGACGGTTTGCAGCCGTGTTGACCGAAACCATGAACGAACAAGCAGCTGATGGTTGGGAATACCTTCGTTCTGACAGCATGCCCGTTGAGGAAAAACCAGGCTTACTGAAATCGCGCGTAGAAACTTATCAAACCGTTTTGGTCTTTCGCCGCGCCACGGGGGCCGTGGCAGCAACTCCCATGGCAGGTTACATTGAAGACCAATCAGATGTAGTAGATCCGACGCCTGAGCCTGAACAAATGCCAGAAGTTGCGCCAGAAGAGACAACACCAGAGCCTGAAACATACGCTGAGCCAGAGGTTCGCGCGGAGCCAACAGTCTCTTCTGATTGGTCCGACACCACTGAATATACACAGGATCCGCCGCTGACCAGTTCGTCAGACGACAGTCCGTTTTCTCAGCCTGAGTCTGTGGACGATGACAACCTGTTTAAGCGCTAACGTCTAGGGCGAGCGCATGTACGCGTTCGTCCATTTCGGCTTTGACACAGGTCATCACGGCGCGCTGGCGTGCAACGCGGCTCATACCTTTGAGCGTCTCTGCGCGCATCACAATGCGAAAATGAGTCTCTCCGCCTTCGCGATAGCCCCCATGCCCACGGTGATCTTCACTTTCGTCAATGATCTCAAGCTGTTGTGGCTCAAACTCATCGGTTAATTTGCGCTCCATGCGCTCTTTCATAGTCATCTTTTTTACCATTCACCCTAAAATGCCCCTTGGCGCTCTGGCTTAATAAGCTAAACTCCCATGTCCGAGTCGAAAAGGGTTTCTGTGGCCATTGGTTGCAAAAATACCATCACTGCTCGGCCCCGCGGCGGCCTATTATTTGATGGGCTGGAATAGAACGCACTGAAAAAGGACGACCCAATGGCTGAACGCTCGCCGTTTAATTTCGACATTTCTGTTTCCGCAGACAAAAAGCGGCGCGCCAAAGGGCGGCGCGGCATGTCTGGTGCGTTCGAAACCTCGTCCCGTCAATGCCAGCACGACGGCTGCGGCGAACCCGGCAAATATCGCGCGCCAAAACACCCGGATAATCTGGAAGAGTTTTATTGGTTCTGCCTGACACACATCCGCGAGTTCAATTCCAAGTGGAACTTTTTTGAGAACCACTCCGAAGAAGAAATGGAAAAACAATTCGCCGCGGATCGTGTCTGGGACCGCGACACGAAACCGTTCGGGGATAAGGCAAACCACGCCAAAGCCACGATTGAAGAAAAAGCATGGGCGCGCCTCGGCATCGAAGACCCGACCGAAGTGCTCGGTGCGAATGCTACGCGCAACCCAGGCAAATCCGATCCCGCTGGCGGTACACGTCGCCTGCCCGCAGCCGAACGCAAATCTATTGATATTCTAGAAGCGCGGGACAATTGGACCAAAGCAGAGCTGCGCAAACAGTATAAAAAGCTGATCAAAGAACTGCATCCAGATATGAATGGCGGTGATCGATCCGAAGAGGATCGCTTGCAACAGGTGGTTTGGGCTTGGGATCAGATCAAGAATTCTAAGCTGTTCAAATAGGGCACCTTCGTCCCTAGATAATCTCGTCTTCGTCAAACAGCGGGTCGCGTTCCATCTGCGTGGCCCATCCTTCCACCGCGTCTTCTGCTGCCTGCGTGGATTTCACGGCTGCTACGTGGAATGTGGCGTCGCCTTCATTGACCACGGGCAAGACTGCGCGCCCGATGATAACACCGCTAAAGGGGGCAACCAGTTCGGATTCTTCTGCGCCAAACGGGTCCGACACCGCGCCAATCACTTCGCCCTCTTCCACGAAATCCCCTTCTGCCTTGAAAGAACGCAACAGCCCACCCGCGGGGGACCGCACCCATTTGCTGCCTTCGCACAGCACACTTGCGTCCTTTGGCTTCGCGATGCCTTTGGCGGGAACCATATTGAGATGCCGCAAGACGCGCAAAATCCCTGCCACGCCCGCACGCACGGCGATTTCATCAAACCGCAGTCCCTCACCCGCTTCGTACAATAAAACATCCACACCGCGTTCCGCCGCACATTGGCGCAGACTGCCTTCGCGCAGATCTGAGGTCAGGATCACTGGCGCGCCAAACACATGGGCCAGATCCATCATTCCGTCGCGCCCTTCTGACACCCGCACTTGGGGTAGGTTTGTGCGATGGATCGCAGCAGAATGCAGATCGACCCCGTAGTCACATCGCGCCACCACCTCTTCTAGAAAAATATGCGCCAATCGCGACGCAAGCGACCCTTTGCTCGACCCCGGAAAGGAGCGGTTCAAATCGCGGCGGTCTGGCAAATACCGCGAGCGCATCAAAAATCCGTAAGTGTTCACAATCGGTACGACAATCAGCGTGCCGCGTAAGTTTTTCAGCCCATCAAAGCCAAGCAAACGGCGTACGATTTCCACGCCGATCACCTCGTCCCCGTGAACGCCTGCGCTAACAAAGAATGTTGGACCGTCTTTCTTACCGTGGATCACATGGGCGGACAGGGTTACGGGCGTATGATCTGCCATTACGCTCACAGGAAGGTTCACTGTTTTACGACTGCCGGGCGCGATAGATGTTTCGCCCAACACAAAATCCGCTCGTTTTACCATTTCAAGTCACCCGTCCAATAGGACTCCTGCTTTGTTCGAAAACGGCCAAAAGTGCAAGCCATCCACCCAATTCGCCGTGACGTTAAGTCCAATTCAAATTTCCGCCTACCCCTTGCACCACACCGCGATATATTCCACTAAGCATTGCACGCCTTTTTGAAGGCAGAAACTTACGAACACGCGGGACGAAGACTATGGCTGACGGTAACTTGGATATGATGGCTGAACCAACAGAAGAAATTTCAGTCCGCGATGTGTTTGGCATCGACTCTGATATGAGAGTTAAGGGGTTCAAACAGAACTCTGATCGTGTGCCAGAACTCGACAGCACCTATAAATTTGACCCAGACACAACAATGGCGATCCTTGCGGGCTTTACCCACAATCGTCGTGTGATGATCCAAGGCTACCACGGCACGGGTAAATCCACCCACATTGAACAGGTGGCATCGCGTCTGAACTGGCCAGCCGTGCGTGTGAACCTTGATAGCCACATTTCCCGTATCGACTTGATCGGTAAAGACGCGATCAAACTGAAAGACGGCAAACAGGTTACTGAATTCCACGAAGGCATCCTGCCATGGGCGCTGCGCAACCCTGTTGCGATTGTGTTTGATGAATACGACGCAGGCCGTGCCGACGTGATGTTCGTGATCCAACGCGTTCTGGAAAAAGACGGTAAACTGACGTTGCTTGACCAAAACGAGATTATCACACCGAACCCATACTTCCGTCTGTTCGCCACCGCCAACACGGTTGGTTTGGGCGACACAACCGGCCTTTATCACGGTACACAGCAGATCAACCAAGGCCAGATGGACCGTTGGTCCCTCGTCGCGACCCTGAACTATCTGTCACACGACGCAGAAGCCGCGATCATCTTGTCGAAAAACCCGACCTACAACACTGAACAAGGCCGCAAAGACATCAGCCAAATGGTCACTGTCGCAGACCTGTCGCGCACTTCGTTCATGAACGGCGATATCTCCACCGTGATGTCCCCGCGCACCGTGCTCGCATGGGCCGAAAACGCCCGCATCTTCGGCGACATCGGCTTTGCCTTCCGCCTGACATTCCTGAACAAATGTGACGAGCTGGAACGCCAAACAGTGGCCGAATTCTACCAACGCTGCTTTGACGAAGAATTGCCCGAGTCAGCGGCGAGCGTGAGCTTGGGATGAAGCGTCTCCTCCTATTGATTGTCGTTGCTGTGATTGCCGTAGGGGGCTACTTTCTGCTTGGCAAACAGAACAGGCTTGAACCCATTTCTGCCAGTGCGGAAACCCTGCCACGATATACATTGCTGACGCGTTGTGCAGGCTTGCATCGTGGTATCTATGCCGAGATGAAGGCAATGGGACGCAGCTCAATCGAACGCGGTGCCCCAAAGGTATTCGCGCAGTTGATGACCGTGGCAGCCCATGCTGAAAAAGGTGTGAAGATCACAGTTCTGCAAGAAAACTACGAACCAGAAATCGTTGCCGATATCGACGGATATCAGACGCAATACGCCCCCCACATTGGCGCTTTTCTTTTAAAAGAAGACAACGCCTCTGCCGCACTTGTAAAAGCAGATGCAGGCCACTGTCGGGACGCAAGGAACATGCAGTAATGGGTGCGCGGTCGAAACTTGGGCAGCGTTTTGCCTTGGCTGCGATCGCACTTGTTTTTGCGACACCATCGCTGGCGGACGAGTCTGCCACTTGGTCCACCCGCCAATCTGTTTCACTCGGCTCCCAAACCTATCTCGTCGCCGTTGATCCCGCCAAAACATACGCCCTTGTCGGCCCGTCCAAACGCTCCACCAAGATGACTGTGAAAACCGTCGAACGCGCTGCCAGAACAGCAACGGGCTGCATGCCTACAGTCGAACGTGTTGTATCAATGTGGACGGGTGGGCGCGACGATAACGCCATCCCGATGAGCAACCTCAAAGACATTCCCGCCGTGCGCGTCGATTTGAAATGCTAGGTCTGTAAAATGAACAAACCAAACGACAACCCCGCTGATCCGTTCAAAAAGGCGCTGGCTGAGGCGACCAAAGCCATGGCGAACGAGCCTGAGCTGAATGTGTCCTACACAGTCGATCCCGCTGGCATGTCCAACGACGCCATGCGCCTCCCCCAAGTCACCCGTCGCATGACCCGCGACGAGGTTCTATTGGCCCGCGGCACTGCTGACGCCTACGCCATGCGAATGCGCTTTCACAACGAGGCCACGCACAACCGCTATGCTCCGCAGGGGGAAATGGCGCGGTCTTTGTACGAATCCATGGAAACCGCCCGCTGCGAAGCCATGGGCGCACGCGCCATGCCAGGAACTGCCTCCAACATCGACAGCAAGATCAGCAACGAAGCCGCCAAAATGGGCTTTGCGCAAATCCAAGACGCCGCAGGCGCGCCATTGGCGACAGCCGCTGGATATTTGGTTCGTCATTTGGCGACTGGCCGCGAACTCCCACCCGCCGCAGCGCATGTGATGGAGTTGTGGCGCGGATTCATCGAATCTCAGGCTGAAGGTACGCTTGAAAATCTGCAAGACGTGCTAGACGATCAAGTCGCCTTTTCCAAATTTGCCCGCCAGATGATCGACGATCTGGGCTACGGCGAACAATTGGGCGATGACCCGGACGAGGAAAACCCCGACCGCCAAGAAGAGGCCGAGGAAAACAACGAAGAAGAAGAAACGCCAGACACAGATTCAGGCGATCAATCCGACGATCAGGATGAAACCGAAGCGTCTGACGATCAGCAGGCATCCGACGATCAGCAACAAGCGCAAACATCCATGGAAGAGCGCGACGACATGGATTCAGCCGAGGAAATGGAGGCCCCCGACGGGCAGCCTCCTATGGATCCTCCGCCGCCCGCGCCCCATTCGGATGCGGACCCGAACTATAAGGTGTACAGCACAGACTTTGACGAAGAGGTTTTGGCCGAAGAACTGGCCGAACCTGCCGAATTGGAACGCCTGCGCGCCTATCTCGATCAACAGCTCGACCCGCTCAAGGGTGCTGTATCCCGCCTCGCCAACAAATTACAACGTCGTTTGCAAGCGCAACAAAACCGCTCTTGGGCGTTTGACATGGAAGAAGGCATCCTTGATGCAGGCCGCCTTGCCCGCGTGATTTCCAATCCAACAACGCCCCTATCATTCAAGGTGGAAAACGACACTGAGTTCAAAGACACCATCGTCACGCTCCTCATCGACAATTCTGGTTCCATGCGCGGACGCCCGATTTCTATCGCTGCAATCTGCGCAGACGTGCTGGCACGCACGCTAGAACGCTGTCAGGTGAAATGCGAAATCCTCGGCTTTACCACACGCGCTTGGAAGGGCGGGCAATCCCGCGAAAACTGGCTCAAGGCGGGCCGCGAACAAACGCCGGGTCGCCTTAACGACTTGCGTCACATCATTTACAAAGGCGCCGATGCGCCGTGGCGTCGGTCCCGCCCGAACCTTGGCCTCATGATGAAAGAAGGCTTGCTGAAAGAAAACATCGACGGCGAGGCGCTCGAATGGGCGCATAAGCGGATGATCAACCGTCCCGAACAACGCCGCATCTTGATGGTGATTTCTGACGGTGCGCCCGTGGACGATTCAACGCTGTCCGTCAATTCCGCCAGCTATCTTGAAAAGCACCTGCGCGACGTCATTGATATGATCGAAAAACGCAAACAAGTGGAACTGATCGCCATCGGCATCGGCCACGATGTGACACGGTATTACGAACGCGCCGTAACGATCACGGACGCCGAACAACTTGCAGGCGCAATCACAGAACAGCTCGCGGGTCTGTTTGATCCGAACCACAAGCAAGGGCCAAAAATGGTGCTGCGCAGAACGGGGTAACACATGTTCCAAACCTTTGATGCCACCACCACGCCCGAAACGGGCGGCCCGCGCCTAAAGGACCTGCGCACCCAGATAAAAGCAGAAGGCCTCGACGGGTTCATTGTCCCGCGCGCGGATGCGCACCAAGGCGAATACGTCGCTGATTGCGACGCGCGGCTGGCGTGGCTTACAGGGTTCACAGGTTCAGCTGGCTTTTGCGTGGCCCTTGCAGATATCGCAGGCGTTTTCATCGACGGGCGCTACACCTTGCAAGTGCGCGATCAAGTTGACCTCAATCACTTTACGCCTGTGGATTACCCCAAAAACAACCTTGGCGACTGGCTCGCAAACACCGCCAAAAAAGGCGACGTCATCGGCTTTGACCCCTGGCTGCACACCAAAGGCGAAATCGACAAAGCCACAAAACAACTCACGGACACGGGCATCACGCTGCAACCCTGCGACAATCTTGTGGA
>CALLAV010000135.1 GCA_938001995.1 uncultured Amylibacter sp.
CTGAATATGGCGTCTGCAGGATTTTTTACAAACGAGACTTTCTTTTATGACAGTTAAGAATTACTAATCTGATATGAGTACAGCCCATAACGATAGATTGCCGCCCCTAAACGCCCTGCGTGCCTTTGAATCCGCCGCCCGTCACCTGAGCTTTGCCAATGCGGCCGCCGAATTGCATGTGACACCTGCCGCGCTGAGCCAGCAGATAAAGTCGCTCGAGGCGCATTTGGGGGCGCCTGTGTTTTTGCGTCTGAATAGGCGCGTAGAGTTGACGGATATCGGGCGTATGCTCGCGCCTAACGTTTCGGATGGGTTTGAGGCGTTGCAAGGCGCGTGGTCCTCTGCGCTGCGCCGTGTCGAAAAGCAGCACTTAACCGTGACAGCGGGGCCTGCGTTTATGGCGGGGTGGCTTGCGCCGCGCATGGGGAGTTTCGTAACAGCCCATCCCGAAGTGGAGTTGCGGTTTACCGCGAGCCTGCGGATGTTGAACTTTGAAAGGGACGAAATTGATTTAGCGATCCGTTTCGGGGCAGGGGATGACGCAGGATATTTCAGCGAAGATGTGTTTGTGGATTGGGTGACGCCCATGGTGTCTCCTGAACTGGCCAAGCAGATCAAAACGCCCGCTGATGTGGCGAAGTTGCCGATGGTGGGCCAAGACAGCGGCGGCAAACTGCATGACTATGAGCGCTGGGATATGTGGTGTGACATGTATGGCGTAGAAAAGAACGCAGATGGGCCCGTGTTCACCACGCCAGATTCTGCGCTGACTTATGGGGTAAATGGCGGTGGTGTCGTGCTGGGCCGAATATCACTGGCTCAGCATTTGTTAGAGGCGGGGCAGTTGGTTATGCCTGTGTTGCACAGTTTGCGGCGCAATTTGCGCTATCGGCTTGTGTGCCCATTGGGCGTGGAGGAAGAACCCAATGTGCGAATGTTTCGGGAATGGATTAAAGCCGAGATGGCGGGATTGAACCGCTGGAGCGAAGGGCGACGTTTTGAGTGAGGTGGTTTTATAACAGGCCGAAAGGGTCGCCGTCTTCAAAAAGATCGTCCAAATCAAGCGTCGATTTTTTCCCGATATGTTCGTAGTTGGTCGCCAGCCAACTTTCCGCGGTTTGGCGGCCAAGATCCCGTAAATGCTCAAGAAATGCCCATTCGGAGTTCATCTTGGACGAAGCACCAAGGGGTTCTAGCTGTTCTTGGCATTCCACAAGATGCAGGTTTATGTCGTGATATTTCGCGCTATCCAAAGATCCCTCGGCCAATAGACGTTTGATCAGGGCCAGCGCCTTTAAATCCTTCAGCAGGCTGGTGTTGAACGTGATTTCATTCATGCGGTTGAGGATTTCACGGGCCTGTGTCGGCGCACCCGAGGTTTTGATCGGGTTGATCTGTACAATTGCCGTGTCAGAGCAACCTGTTTCGCGGTAAAGCGACATCAGCGGCGGGTTGCCTGTAAAACCACCGTCCCAATAGGGGACACCGTCGATTTCGACCGCCTCATACATGTAGGGCAAACAGGCGGAGGCCATAACCATATCGGCGTTAAGGTGCGTGCGATCAAAAACTTTGACCTGTCCCGTTTCCACATTTGTGGCCGCAACAAACACCTTCATTTCAGTGCAACCGCAGACATTATCAAAATCCACGTGATCCACGAGGATGTCCCGCAAGGGGTTAATGCCAAATGGGTTCATTTGTGTGGGCGAAAAGAACCGCGACATGATGTCGGACATGATGAAACCGGGTGAATTATCGAGGCTCCAGTTGCCTTGCAGCTTATCAAGCGGCGTTCTTTGGATTGGGCTGAATGTGCCTGCGACAGACACGGCGCGCCAGAAACTTTCGAGTTTTTCGCGCGCGGCAGCCTTACCCCCGCGCACCAACCCGTCTGCTGCCACAACGGCGTTCATTGCGCCAGCTGATGTGCCCGAAATGGCCGCGATTTGGATGCGATCGTCTTCGAGGATGCGATCCATCACGCCCCAAGTGAACGCGCCATGTGCGCCGCCCCCTTGAAGCGCAAGGTTTAATGTTTTCGGCGGTGCCATGCTGTTTCCTGTTGTTCGGGTCCTTTTGTACTGGCGGACCACGGTTATGGATACAGGTAGCGCCAGGATACCCAAATGTAAGTGCTGGCGTGATAGATTTTGCCTATTGTACACAATTGTATACAATAAGACTTGCGAGCGCCTGCCAAATGGTGCATTACGCGGGCAATTGACAATAAACCCATAACGGAGGCCAGTATGACCGTTCAAGTCGGCACAGACACCAGCAAAACCCGTAAAACAATCAGCGCAGGCGGCGCATCGATTGATTACTATTCCATTTCAGCGGCAACAGAGGCTGGTTTGGGCGATTTTTCCAAGCTGCCAGCAGCTTTGAAGGTGGTTCTGGAAAACATGCTGCGCTTTGAAGACGGTGGTCGCACTGTTTCTGTGGACGATATCAAAGCGTTTGCAGAGTGGGGTGCCAATGGCGGCAACAACCCGCGCGAGATTGCCTATCGTCCTGCGCGTGTTCTGCTGCAAGATTTTACCGGCGTTCCTGCGGTGGTCGATCTGGCCGCGATGCGCGACGCGTTGGTAGAATTGGGCGGCGACGCCGAACAGATTAACCCGCTGAACCCTGTCGATCTGGTCATCGACCACTCGGTCATGATTGATGAATTCGGCAACCCCCGCGCATTCCAGATGAACGTCGACCGCGAATACGAGCGGAACATGGAGCGCTATACCTTCCTGAAATGGGGTCAAAGCGCGTTTGACAACTTTAAGGTGGTTCCTCCTGGCACGGGGATTTGCCACCAGGTGAACCTTGAGTATCTGAGCCAGACGGTTTGGACCGATAAGGATCAGAACG
>CALLAV010000136.1 GCA_938001995.1 uncultured Amylibacter sp.
GGCGACGTTGGGGATGCGATTACCGCTGCGCTGAACTGTGGCAAACCTGCGGTGGTAGATGTGGCAGTGGACCCGAATGCGCTTTATTCGTTTCGGCGGGATTCGTTTAAGCATCGGGGAGGATGAGTATTTGGAGAACAAAGAAATGGTAGATTATCCGAACATGAAGGCGCACCGCGAGAAGGGGGATTGGAACCCGCTTTGGGATACGTTTGCGGAGTTGGATCCAGAGTTTCTGGAGGCGTATCTGGCATTTCGCACGGTGCCCCAACAGGGGCCGTTGGAGCAGAAAACCAAAGAGCTGATTTTGATCGCCATTAATGCGGCGACCACACATTTGTATGGGCCAGGCGTGCGGCGGCATATTCAAAATGCTTTGGCAGCTGGGGCGACGCAGGCGGAGATTTTGGAAGCTATTCAGCTTACGACTGTTATGGGCATCCATTCGTGTAATTTGGCCATTCCCATCTTGCTGGAAGAAGTGGAAAACGCGAAAGTGGATTAACCTTTTCGCAAAATCCTCACGGCAGGTGAACCGATGCAAACTATTAACGAACCACCCCGCGAAACGTCTGTGATCCATGAAACGGATGTGATCGTGATTGGGTCGGGTCCCGGTGGTTTGGCGGCAGCGCTGGGGGCAGCGCGGGCAGGTGTGCGTGTGGCGCTGGTGGAGCGATTTGGCTGTTTTGGCGGGAATATCACCACTGTCGGTGTCGAAGGGTTTGCATGGTATCGCCATGAACAGACCGTTGAAGCGGGCGGCATTGGCATGGAGTTTGAAGAGCGAGCCAAGGCGGCGGGGGCGGCGGTTCCTGAGAGCCAGAGCCTGTCTTATGAGCTTGATTCCGAAGGGTTTAAGCTGGTCGCGGATGCGCTGGTGGAAGAGGCAGGCATTCATCCGATGATGCACCGTCAGTTTGTGGCCCCTGTGATGGAAGGGGATACGATCAAGGGTGTGATTGTGGAATCCAAAGCGGGCCGAGAGGCGATTTTGGGGACCGTTGTGATTGATGCAACAGGGGACGCGGATGTGGCCGAGCGGGCAGGCGCGCCCTGTGTGAAAACCCCTGTGGAGGAGATGCAGGCGGCGTCCGTAATGTTCCATTTGGCAGGCGCGGATAAGCAGAAATTTATGGAGGGTGTGAAAGCCGATCCCCAGACCTATGCCGATTGGTCGAGCGGCGAATGGCAGGTAGAAACGGATGGCAAAGAGGACGAGATGTTTTCGCCTTATCTTGGTAAACCCTTTGAAAAGGCAATCAAAAACGGGATCATCCCACCGCATCTGAACACGATTGCGGGCACATGGGGCGCGGTGCATGACACAGGTGAAATGACCTATATGAACCTTGTACATTTGGCCGAATGTGACGGGACGGACCCTGACAGCCTGACCAAGTTTGAGATCGAAGGACGCAAACAGGCCATGCTGGCGATTGAGGCGCTGCGAGAATATACCCCCGGCTGTGAAGGCGCGCGTTTGCGCAATTTTGGCATGACCATCGGCATTCGGGACACGCGCAAGATTGATGCGGTTTACAATATGACCGAAACGGACGTGCGCGAGCAGGGGCGGTTTGACGACACCATCGGGATTTATCCAGAGTTTATTGATGGTTACGGCATTTTAATTATTCCAACAACGGGGCGATATATGCAAATCCCGTATCGTGCTTTGATCCCAAAAGGCGTGACCAACTTGCTTGTGGCAGGACGCGCCATTGGTGGGGATAAAGTGGCCCATGCCGCAACGCGAAACATGGCGTGCTGTGCCGTTGCGGGGCAGGGCGCAGGTGTGGCGGCAGCCCTCGCGGTGAAGCAAAAGGTTAATGCAGCGGATGTGGATATCGGGCTGCTTCAGGCCGAATTAAGCCAGCAAGGGGTGCGCATTCGTTAACGCAGACGGCGCGGCGCTTGCAAAATCTCGTTAACGTGTTACCTATCTTGTATCAGGTGCAAAGAAGGAACAACCATGCGATTTGCCACTTTTACAGCCGATGAACACCAAAGCTACGGCGCAGTTACCGATGACGGTATCATTGATTTGCGACCCCATCACCCCGATTGGCCTACATTGCGCGAAGTGATTGAAAACGATGGTTTTGATACGCTCGAAAAGACGGCCACTGGCAAGGATGTGACCCATGCGAACGGCAGTTTCCGTTTTGATATCCCCGTACCACGCCCTGACAAAATTCTTTGCGTCGGTGTGAATTTTCCGGACCGTAATGCCGAGTACAAGGACGGAAAGGAAGCGCCGAAGTTTATGTCGCTGTTTCCGCGCTTTCCCAGCAGCTTTGTCGGACATGATGTGCCGCTGACACGTCCCACGGTTTCGGAGCAATTGGATTACGAGGGCGAAGTGGTTGTGGTGATCGGTAAGGGCGGGCGGCACGTTGCGGAGGCGGATGCGCTGGACCATATTGCGGCGCTGTCGATTTGTAACGAAGGGACCGTGCGCGATTGGGTGCGTCATGCGAAGTTCAACGTCACGCAGGGCAAGAATTTTGATGGGTCGGGGTCCATCGGGCCTTGGCTCGTTCCGTTTAAGGACAACAGCCAGTTGCTAGATATCAAGCTGGAAACGCGTGTGAACGGAGAGGTCCGGCAATCGGATCGCTCGTCTCGGATGATATTCAACCATGCGGCGGAGATTGCGTATATTTCAACGTTTACGACGCTGGTTCCCGGCGACATGATTATTACGGGGACGCCGACGGGCGCAGGTGCGCGCTTTGATCCGCCTGTTTTTTTGAAGCCAGGTGACGTGGTCGAGGTAGAGGTCGAGGGCGTGGGTATCCTGCGCAATGGAGTTGTGGACGAATGACACCAGAAGAGATTACAGCAGCGGCGGCTTCGCTGGTTCATGCCGAACAGACCAAAACCCAGACGGGTGTGATTTCGGTCGCGCATCCCGATGTGACGATGGAAGATGCCTATGCCATTCAAGCGGCGTTTGTGGCGGCGAAAGAAGCGGGCGGTGCGGTGCGCAAGGGTTGGAAAATCGGTTTGACCAGTCGGGCCATGCAGATGGCGCTCGGGATTGATATTCCTGACAGTGGTATTCTGTTTGACGACATGTTTTTTGACCATGGGGCGACTGTGCCAAAGGGGCGGTTTATTGAGCCGCGTGTTGAGGCAGAGATCGCGTTCATTATGGGTGAGGATTTATCGGGGGCTGATTGCACGCGCGAGGCGGTTTTGGCGGCAACGGATTGGGTGGCGCCCGCGCTCGAAATCCTTGATACGCGAATTTTGCGGGTCGATCCCGCGAGCGGTGCAACGCGAAAGGTGTATGACACGATTGCGGACAATGCCGCGAATGCGGGGATCGTTCTGGGTGACAAAAAGCACAGCCCTGACGCCTTTGATTTGCGCTGGGTCGGGGCTGTCGTGTCACGCGGCGACAGTGTAGAGGAAACGGGCCTTGGGGCTGGTGTTCTGAACGATCCTGTGATGGGAATGGTCTGGCTTGTGCAGCGCTTGGCCCAATATGGTCAGGGGTTGCGTGCGGGGGATGTGGTGTTGTCAGGCAGCTTCATCCGCCCGATTGAAGCCCCTGCGGGATCGGTTTTTGCAGCGGATTACGGTGACTTTGGCCGTGTGGACATCACGTTTGAATAGGAGGTCGTCATGGGCGCACCAGTAAATAAATTGAAAGCAGCCTTGGCGTCAGGAGAGTTGCAGACGGGTGCCTGGCTCGGTCTTGTGGATCCCTATGCCGCAGAAATTGCTGGCACGGCGGGTTTTGATTGGGTGTTAATCGACGGGGAACATGCGCCAAATGGCACAACCGAAATTTCGAACCAAATCGGCGGATTAAGCGCGTCTGACAGCAGTGTGATTGTGCGGGTTCCAAAGGGTGAGGACTGGTTCATCAAACAGGTGCTGGATGCGGGGGCGCAGACGGTGATGGTTCCTATGGTAGAAACTGGCGAACAGGCGGCGGAAATGTCGCGCGCGATGCTTTATGCGCCTGAAGGTATTCGCGGTGTTGGTTCTGCGCTTGGGCGTGCCTCCCAGTGGACGGGGATACCTGATTATTTGACGACCGCAAACGATCAGATGTGTCTGATTGTGCAAGTCGAGGCGCAGCGCGGGATTGACAACCTAGATGATATTCTGGCCGTTGACGGCGTGGATGCCGTTTTCATTGGTCCTGCGGATTTGGCTGCCGATATGGGGTATCTTGGCAATGATCAAGCGCCCGAGGTTCAGGATGCCATGGAAGACGCTGTAAAACGTATTCGCGCCGCTGGCAAAGCCGCGGGGATCATGTGTCCTGATCCCGTTTTAGCCGAAAAATTCATTGGCTGGGGCGTGAATTTCGCCTGCGTGGCCATTGATGTGGTGATGCTGGCAAATGGGTTGCGCAAGGCGGCACTGTTGCACAAATAGGAACCTTGCTTTGCGTTGCCGTTGGCTTGACCTTTGGCAGTAAACTGTCAAAGGTTTTTCCCATACAAGCGCGACGCCAATGATCGGGCTGTGGAACAGGGAAAGCCAGCATGTCCGAAACCGCGACAGCAAGCCCTTGGGGCGCTAAACTCCGACTGCAAGCGATGATCGGGACGGGCATGGTGATGTTTGTCTTTATCACGATGCATTTGGCGAACCTGACACTTGGCCTCGTTTCGTTGCAAACAATGGAAGATTGGCGCCCAACGCTCAGCGGCGTTTGGTCAAATTTCGCGGTTCTAAAATACCTGTTGCAGGGTTCGCTCGTCGTGCATTTCCTGTTGGCGCTTTATTCGCTGTATCATCGTAACACGCTGAAAGTCCCGCCCTATGATATGGCCCAAATGGTGGCGGGTGTGTTGATTATTCCGTTGTTGGGGATGCATGTTTTTGGCGTTATGGCCATTCGCGGATTGGGTTTAGAACCGACTTATATGGTGGTTCTGGGACAATTCTGGATCGTCTCGCCGTTGAACGGGTTGCAGCAAATTGTGATGCTTGTTGTCGCGTGGATTCACGGGGCTATTGGCGTTTATACGTGGTTGCAATCGCGCGACGGATCTGCGCGATTGATGAAGTTTTTCTACCCGTTTGTGGTCGCATTGCCGATCTTGGCAATGCTTGGATACGTCGAGGCGGGGCGCCAGATTATCCCCATCGATGAGGGCGGCATGGGCATGGTTCTGGAAAATGATCCAAACGAACTGGGCCCAACCGTCGACCCTGAAATGATCCCTGTTATTATCGAACAAGCAAAGCAGCGCCCGATACTTGCTACGCAAATTTCATTGGGGCTCGTTGCGCTGGTATTGGCGGCGCGGTGGCTGCGGCTTTACATGCGGGATCGCGGGCGTGTGCGTGTGACCTATGCAGGGCGGCGGCCTGCATCATTTGTGTCTGACACGGGGCTGACGCTGTTGGAAATGGTGCATGCGAACAACCTACCCCATGCCAATGTCTGTCGGGGTCGGGGGCGGTGTGGAACATGCCGCGTGCGTGTGTTGCGCGGGGGGGAAAACCTGTCTCCACCTGATGACATTGAAGCCAAAGTTCTGGCCCGCTGGAACGCAGAGCCAAACGAACGCCTCGCGTGTCAAATCAAACCCCATGAAGGTGATTTAGAGGTCGAGCGAGTGATCCAGGCAGATTATTCCGACCTTGATTATTCCAAGACCCAAAAAGCCACTAGCCCTGTGAAGGCCACATCATGATGGGCTTTTTGCGGATATTTTTAACGGTTCTGCTTTTATGTGGGTTCACCCAAATCGCCCAAGCGCAAATGGTGCCGAGTTCTGGGGGTGAAACCGAAACCGCAATTCCCGATCCGTCGCCAAACGATGTAAAGGAATTCTTGCGTCTATTGGGTGATCCGAGCGTGCAAGAATGGATCAAAGACAGCGCAACAGAAGACGGCACACTGGACGATGCGCCTGTTTTGACATTCCGCGAACAGGTTGATGCGCGGCTTGCAAGCATTGCTGCACGTGCACAATCTCTTGCGTTGGCGTGGAACATTCTGCCCCGCATGCCAATGGTCATGGCCGATGTGTGGGAAGCTGAATTAACCCATGCGCAAAAGGTGCGCTCGGCGACATATGTGCTTACGTTTTTGCTGATCGGGCTGGGGTTGGAATGGCTGTATCGTCAGTTCATGCAACTGCCCCTGCTGCGCGTGGAGCAGGCCCCTAAAGACGCGCCGACAGAGAAATTGGTTGGTGCGGTGATGCGCGCTGCGATCATTTTTGCAGGCCTTGGTATTTTTGCAGTGGGCAGTATTGGTGCATTCAAAAGCTTTGATTGGCATCCTTTGGTCGAAGCTCTCGTGCTTGATTTTCTGGTGATGGTTTTGATGTTTCGCATTGTCACCACCGTATCGTTGTTCTTTCAAGCACCCCATGCACCAGAGCTGCGTCTTGTGCCCTACGGTTCTCCTGTGGCGCGGTATTTGCACGGGATTGTGCGGGTGTTGGCGCTGAGCATTGTGTTGGCGTTGGCGCTGTCTTTTATGCTGAACCGCGTGGCATTCATGCGCGAAATGGACATGGGTGGCAGCGTTACTGCAGTTGCTTTGGCGCAGACAGTTGCGCTGGCTTTTGTCGTGGTTTTGGTCACATGGGCCTCTATCTGGATCGCGTTTCGGCGTGTGCCAAATCTGTGCGAAGACGATCTAGAAACCCGCAATTTGCGCTTTTGGCGCAACTATCTGTTTGTGTTGGTTGGCATCGTCTTTGCCACGTGGCTGGTTGGCCTGTTTGGTGTGATGTGGGCCATTTTGATCGTTGGTCTTGTGGTTCCAGGGCTAAAGCTGATGACGGCTTGGATCGATCACTTTTTCGATCAATCGACTGCGGCCTTGCAGGACGAACACCGTGCTGAGGCGCAAGCGGTTTTGGATGCGTTCAACGCCAAAGAGATCGAGGGCGACGTTATGGAGGGCGAAGCCGCACCAGAAGTTCCAGAATTCGCCGACCCTTACGCCACGGCGCGCCCAATTGTGCAGCGCGGTGCGCGGTTCGTTTTGTTGATGGGGGCCGTGTTTTTATTGGCGACAGCGTGGGGCGTGAATATCTTTAACCTTTCTGCAGATCGCAGCGTGTTGGGCCGTATTCTTGAGGTGTTTATCGACAGCGTTGTGGCCTTGCTGCTGGCCGATCTTGTTTGGACATGGGCCAAGACGGTGATCGACAAACGTATCGACGATTATGAACCACCCGTGGATGGTCAAGCGCCCGGACCAGAGGCGCGGATGTTTACCTTGCTGCCGTTGTTGCGCACGATCCTGATGGTGACGTTGCTGATTATGGTCAGCCTAAGCGTGCTGAACGCGGCGGGTGTGAACATTGCGCCGATCCTTGCAGGTGCGGGCATCATGGGTATTGCGATTGGATTTGGCACACAATCGCTGGTGCGTGATATTGTGGCTGGCATCTTCTTCTTGATTGATGATGCGTTCCGTCTTGGCGAATACATCGAAGTGGGCGATCTGATGGGCACGGTTGAGAGTATATCAGTGCGCTCCATGCGCATTCGTCACCACCGAGGCAAGGTACACACTGTCCCCTATGGCGAGTTGAAATCACTGACCAACCATTCCCGTGACTGGGTGATTATGAAGCTGGAATTTCGCGTTCCCTTCGATACGGATCTGCAACTGGTCAAAAAGCTGATCAAGAAAGTGGGTGCGGAATTGCAAGCCAACGAACATTATGGTCCGTCAATCCTATCTACGCTGAAGTCCCAAGGGGTGCGGCGCATGGAAGAGTTCAACATGGTGGTTGGCGTGAAATTCATGACCAAACCGGGCGAACAATGGCTGGTGCGCCGCGATGCCTATCAGAAGGTGCGCGACATCTTTGATGCCAACGGCATCCGCATGGCCGAACGCAATGTGAAGGTCGAGATCGAGGGCGGCGGTCATTTGACGGAAGAGCAAAAACAGGCCGCAGCAGGGGCCGCACAAAACGCAGCGCAGGGGCCAGAAGGGCCACCCAAGGCCATTCCTGATGAGCCATAGGCTTCTTGCGCTCTGCGCGGGGATATTTGGGGCCAGAAGAATGGGCGGGTTTTGACCGCTTTTAGGCGTAAGGGAATTGAGAATGGTGTTCGCGCGATGATTGGTGGATGTCTGGATCAAAAGATTGAGGCGATTTGAGATGCGGTATTTTATTTTTCTATTGATGGTGGTTGGTTTGGTGGCCTGTGGCGGTGGGCGCAAGCAGCAATCCGTGCCAAAGACGCAAGTGGTCCAGCCCGCGCCAAGCATCGTGGCGGGCAATCCGAAATATGCAGACAGTGATCCCGTGGATTGGCCAGGCCGCACGCCGTGGCAATATCCTGTGCATGGGGTCGATGTGGCGCGGTATCAATTGGGGCTCGATTGGCAGAAAATGCGTGCCAACCGCATTCAGTTCGCGTTTATCAAAGCGACCGAAGGTGGCGATCATCTGGACCCGGAGTTTCAGACACATTGGCGCGGCGCGGGCCGGGCGGGCATCCCGCGTGGGGCCTACCATTTCTATTACTTCTGTAGAAATGCAGCCGAGCAAGCGCAGTGGTATATCCGCAATGTTCCCAAGGACGCGGGGGCCTTACCGCCCGTTCTGGATATTGAGTGGAACCCGAAATCGCCAAGCTGTCGGTTGCGTCCAGAGGCACGCAAAGTACGCGCGTCCATGCGCCAGTTCCTGCGGATTGTGAAAGCGCATTACGGCAAGGCGCCGATCATTTATACAACGGTGGATTTCTATCACGACAATGATCTGAGCAAGATCAACGGATACACATTCTGGCTGCGTTCTGTTGCGGCCCATCCGTCCAAGATTTACCCGAGCCAGAAATGGGGCTTTTGGCAGTATTCAGGCACGGGTCGTGTTCCAGGTGCGCCGGGGGACATTGATCTGAACGTGTTTCATGGCTCCCAAGAGGTTTGGAACGCGTGGAAAGCGCGCAACGGAGTTCAGTAGGCAAGCGCTTTTTGCACAGCCTCGCGGGCTTTCATCGCGTCATAATGGGCTTTGATCGCTGGGAATTCGGCCACGTTGACGCTGTCACCCTCAAGCCAGCTCGCGACGGTAAACAGATATGCATCGGCCACTGTGTACTGATCTCCCATCACCCACGGACCGCGCAAACATTCTGATTGGATATAGGCAAAGGTGTCGCGCATGTTTTGCGGCACTTTTTGGGCCATATCGTCAAAGCTCGATTGCTCATCAGCCCATCGAGCACCCCGCATCCGATGGGCGTGATTTACGTGCGCGGTTGACGCAAGATAGCTGGTGAAGGCGTTCATTTGGGCCAGCTCGAACGGATCGCTTGGCAACAGTTTCGCATCTGGCGCAAGTCCAGCCACATAAGGCAGAATCGCGGGTGTTTCCGTCAAAATGCCGTTCTCTGTCACCAATGCAGGGACGCGCCCTTTAGGATTGCGTGACAGGTAATCCAGAGAACGTTGCTCTGTCTTAGAAAAATCCAGTGTCGTTGTTTTGAACGGCAAACCTGTTTCATACAAGGTGATCAAAACGGCCATTGCAACCGTGCCTTTGGCGTAGAAAAGTTCCATAAGATTTCCTTTGTGGTTGGGTTCAGATTGCCGAATTCTGCATGGCTTGGCAATGACAGCTCTGCGGAGTTTTTGCGCCCGAGGCATGGACATTTAACACCACGTGGTTATCTGTTTTCTTACCTATGCTTTAAGGATTAAGTGCGCCATGAGTAAGCCTGTTGGATTTCCAGTAAAAGATTGGGTAGCCCCATCTGCGCCCACGGGTGTGGTATTGGACGGTCAATATGCAAGGCTAGAACGGTTGGATGCCGAGGCCCATGTAGGTGATCTTTACCGCGCGATATCCGAAGATAAGACGGACGGGATCTGGGATTATCTGCCCTATGGCCCATTCCACGCGCAGGCCACATACCACCGCTGGGTGCGCGAGATGTCCGCGCTGGATGATCCGTTTTTCTATGCGATTAAGAACAAAGACGTGGGGCGGTTTTGCGGTGTTGCGTCCTATCTGCGGATTGATCCGAATGCAGGGTCGATTGAAGTGGGTCACATCAATATGGCCCCCGCGTTGCAGCGCACCCGTGCCGCGACCGAAGCGATGTATCTGATGATGAAATGGGCGTTCGAGGCCGGATATCGCCGCTATGAATGGAAATGTGACGCGCTGAATGCAGGGTCGCGGCGCGCAGCACAGCGGTTGGGATTGTCTTACGAGGGCGTTTTTCGCCAGGCTACAATGTACAAAGGACGCAACCGCGATACGGCATGGTTTGCGGCGATTGATAAGGAATGGCCCGCGCTGGAAGCTGCGTTTCAAGCCTGGTTAAACCCCAAAAATTTCGATGAAACGGGGCGGCAGATTGAGCGGCTGGCAGACCTGACTTCGCTTGTACGTGTGGCCTCTGATCCAGCGTTGGAGATGTGATGCTTGAACGAAACGAAGACGCGCTCAGGTTCCTGCTGGAACGGCGATCTGTATCGCACAAAACGCTGGTGGCCCCCGTGCCAAGCCGCGCCGAGTTAGACGTGATCTTAACCGCCGGAGCGCGCGTGCCGGATCACAAAATGCTAGAACCGTTTCGGTTTCTGGTACTGGAAGATGCAGCACTTGACCGTTTGGCAGAGGCTGCACATGCGCGGGCGCTGGAGCTGGATCTGGATTTGAACATGGCCGAGAAAGCACGGTTTTCCTTCGCCAATGCACCACTAAGCGTGGCCGTTGTCGCGAGTTTGAAACCGACCGATGCGATCCCTGATGTGGAACAAACCTTGGCTGTTGGGGCGTGCTGTACGTCCGTGCTGAACGCGGCACTGGCCAGCGGTTGGGGCGCCAACTGGATCACAGGCTGGGCGGCGTTTGATAGGGGATTTTTGGGCGAACATCTTGGGCTGGCTGAACAGGAATATGTGGCGGGCTACATTCATATCGGCACAGCGCCAACTGTGCCATCAGAACGCAAGCGCCCTGATTTGGCTGCCATAACAACTTGGGTAAGCGACTGATGATTGACGATATTTTCAAAGCTCTGGGGCAAGTGAGCGATCCCAAATTCCTAGGCGTGTTCTTTCGCGGTGTTGGGCTGACGGTGCTGTTGTTGGTGCTGACCACGATGGGGGTCTTGTGGCTGTTGCCCAATTCTATCAGCTTGCCGTGGTTTGGAGAGCTGGCGTGGTTGACGCCTTTGCTCGACGGGTTCGCGGTGATCAGCATGATTGTGCTGTCGGTGTTCCTGATGATTCCTGTAGCCTCGATGTTTATCGGACTGTTTCTGGATCGGATCATGGATGCGGTTGAGGCGAAACATTACCCAAATGCGGGGCCTGTGCGCAAAGTGGGTGTGGGCGAAACGATCATGGACTCGCTTGGGTTTCTGGGCCTGCTGATCGTAGTGAACCTGCTGGCATTGGTGCTGTATCTATTTTTGCCGTTTGCGTTTTGGATCGTGAACGGCGTGCTATTGGGGCGAGAGTATTTTCAGATGGTGGCCATGCGGCGGGTCGGTCGTAAAGAGGCGAAAGTCCTGCGCAGTATCCACGGGTTGCAGATTTCCATTGCAGGGACCTTGATGGCAGTGCCGCTAACAGTGCCTGTTTTAAACCTTGTGATCCCAATTTTGGGTGCTGCGATGTTCACGCATTTGTTCCACCGCGTTGTGGGTAAATAAAAATCGTGGACAAATAAAAAGGGCCACTGCAGCGGCCCCTTTTTCTTGATCTAAATATCCCCGCGCGGAGCGCTAGAACACTTAATCTTTGCGGAAATGGCTTTTTTCGCGCGGTTTGCCGTCCCAGCCTGTTTTGCCGCCTTTGCGGTCGCCGCCACGATCACCACCGCGATCGCCGCCACCAAAACCACCACCACGTCCGCCGCGGTCTCCACCACGATCGCCGCCGCCAAAGCCGCCGCGCCCACCGCGATCGCCGCCACGGTCGTTACCGCCTTCGCGCACTTCCCAGCGCTTCAGCAAGATGTTTTCAAATGTATCGCGGTGAATGACACCTTCGTTGCACCAAACGAGGGATACGTTGTCGCCGTCAACGGATTCAACCGCCATGCGAGGGGAGCCAGAGATAAGAGCGGCGAGGTCGCCTGCTTTGAGCGTAGCCATTGGGAAATCCTTCCGAGGATTATAGAATTCGATGCGCCGCTTTAGAGCGGTTGAGCCGCAATTGAAAGAAGAATCTAGCCCAGATGGGCGTCGATTTCCCCCCAAACCAGCGCCAATTGATCGCGACCTTCCATCAGAACCTCGTGGTGGGCGTTCGGGATGTCGACCAATTTACCGTTGGGCCATTTGGCCATGACTCTGCGGATTGCGGGGACGGAAACTATGGCTTCGTCCGTGCCAAGCAGACACAGGCAATCGTGTTTTGTGGGCGCTGCGGCCACCAGTTTTGCGGTTTCGGCGCGTGCGCGGTTGAACCAGCGAAGGGATGGCGCACCTAGGCCAAGCTCGGGGTGGGCTTGCAACTGGCGGGTTAGGATATCGTATTGCTCGCGGTCGTTTGTGAGAACGTTGCTTTCAAAGGGTTCCGTCAAAACGTAATAGTCTGCGCTGCCCGAAGGGACGAATTTTTCGCCAAAGCCGAGCGACGGGCCAAGGGCGGAAATGATCGCGGCGGGTATGCGCATTTTGGGTTCAACGTGGATGCCCCACATGGGGCCGCTGAAGATGGCCTTTTCAACGTGCAGGTCGTTCATCAAAGCGCGCAGGCCGATGGCGCCGCCCATTGAGTGTGCGATGACCGCATAGGGATCGGGTAGGCCGGCATCTTTGACGGTGCCAAGCAGTTCGGCCACATCCAGTTGGTAGTCAGAAAATTCCTTGACCCAGCCCATATCGCGTTTTGTTGGGTGGCGGTCAGACAGACCCTGACCACGCCAATCGATGATCGCGACTGAGTAACCACGATCCAGAAAACGGGCGATTACGTCGCCGTATTTTTCGATAAATTCCGTCCGACCTGGAAAGATCAGAACCGTTTTGTCACCGCTGCCATGCCACACGGCGGTGCGGACGCGCACCCCGTCGGATGCCGTGCGCCAGAACGCTTGCCCGCCCTCGGGCATGCGTTCCAACTCATCATATAGCGGTGCAGCGCTCATTAGCTTAAGAGCGTACCGAGTTTCATAGCTGCGCCCATGTCGCCGTCTACGGACAACTGGCCTGTCATGAAAGCGGACGTCGGATTTACAGAGCCGTCCATCATGCCTTGGAATGTTTCAGCGTCTGCGGACAATGTGCATTCTGCGTCTTCGTCGCCTGCACGTGCGCCGTTTGAATCGACGATCAGCGCGCCTTCGTTTGCGATTTCCACTTTGACGGAACCGTCAAAGCCTTCGCCACCCAGTTTCGCGTTCAGGGCTTCTACGGCTTGGTTGATGACATCACTCATGATTGATCCTTTCGGTGTTCCCTTTTGGGAAATTTGGTCTAACTTCTTACGTATTGGTAAAGATGGTGATCCTAAATGAAAACTGCAAACCGTGCCGTGGCGTTAATCTTCGCATTTATTTTAGGTTTTGGCGCACAAGTCAGCACGACGGCGGCGCAAACACCCGTTTTGGATGATTTATTTGCAGAATTGCTGGTGGCGGACGAAACCACTTGGGAAGATATTGAGAAGAAGATTTGGTCGGAATGGTCGAAATCTGGCTCCAAAGCGATGGATCATTTGTTGGAACGAGGCCGCGCCGAGATGGAAAAAGGCAATGTGGACAAAGCCATTGGGCATTTTTCCGCGCTGATCGATCATGCTCCTGAATTTGCCGAAGGCTGGAATGCGCGGGCCACAGCATGGTTTGTGGCGGATCGTTATGGACTGTCGATTGCGGACATTCGCCAAACGTTGATTTTGGAGCCGCGCCATTTTGGAGCTATGGCTGGGCTCGGTATGATTATGGAGCGGATGAACAGACCTAAAGCCGCGCTGACGATCTACCAAGAGGCAGAAAAGATCCATCCCAATCGGCCTGATGTGAAAGCAGCCCTAGAACGGTTGAAGGACAAAGTTGAGGGCGTGGAGCTTTAGCCCACCGTGCTTTTGTAGGTATTTTTCGAACATTGAAGCGAAATGTGGTCTTTGGTTGAGGGGCCTCGTGGTTCCGTGTAGGGGTAGGACAAGAATTGAGAGCTGCCCGAAATGTCTAACATGCCATCCCGTATCTGCGCGGTTCTAGGCCCCACAAACACTGGTAAAACCCATTATGCGATTGAGCGGATGCTGGCGCATAAGACGGGTGTGATCGGCCTGCCGCTGCGTCTGTTGGCGCGGGAAGTGTACGACAAACTGGTGGCGTTGCGCGGACCGTCTGTGGTGGCGTTGATCACGGGGGAGGAGCGAATTTTGCCTGCCCGTGCGCAGTATTGGGTGTGCACGGTTGAGGCGATGCCTCAAGGGATGGGCGCGGATTTTGTGGCCATTGATGAAGTGCAGTTGTGCGCGGACCCAGAGCGGGGGCACGTGTTCACGGATCGTTTGCTGCATATGCGGGGCACGCATGAGACGTTGTTTTTGGGGGCGGAAACCATGCGTAGCGTGATTGCGCAGCTGGTGCCCAAGGTCGAGTTTATGCGGCGGGATC
>CALLAV010000137.1 GCA_938001995.1 uncultured Amylibacter sp.
CGAAATACCTGTCGAGCCTGTATGCCTCGCCCGCGGGTGATCTGCACAAAATGGCAGAAGGGTTTGAAGCCGCGCTTCCTGGCCCGCTGCGTGATCACGCACGGCGCGCGCGCCAATTGGTGACTGGGGTTGTGGGTGAACAATCAACCATGTTTGAAAACCTCGGCTTTCAATATATCGGCCCCATCGACGGGCACGACATGGATCAATTGCTGCCCGTGCTACGATCCGCACGGACACGCGCCACTGGCCCTGTGCTGATTCACTGCTGTACCGTTAAAGGCAAAGGCTACGCCCCTGCCGAAACCTCGGCCGACAAATACCACGGTGTTGCCAAATTCGACGTGGCCTCTGGCCTGCAAGCCAAAAAACGGCCGAATGCACCCAGCTATACCAAAGTCTTCGGCGAAGCTCTGACGAAAATGGCGAATGAGGATTCCAAAATCATCGGCATCACCGCCGCCATGCCCTCTGGCACGGGTATGGATATCTTTGAAAAGGCACATCCCAAACGCATGTTCGATGTAGGCATTGCAGAACAGCACGGCGTGACATTTGCCGCTGGCATGGCCGCAGGTGGTCTCAAACCGTTCTGCGCAATCTATTCCAGCTTTCTCCAACGCGGATACGACCAGATCGTACACGATGTGGCATTACAAAACTTGCCTGTCCGCTTTGCCATCGACCGCGCTGGCCTTGTGGGCGCAGACGGCCCCACACACGCAGGTGCGTTTGACGTGGGTTACCTTGCCGCGCTTCCAAACATGACCGTCATGGCCGCCTCGGACGAGGCAGAGTTGGTCCACATGGTCGCCACCGCCGTGGCCCATGACGACGGCCCCATCGCGTTCCGCTATCCACGCGGCGAAGGCGAAGGCGTCACAATTCCCGAACAAGGCGAAGTTCTGGAAATCGGCAAGGGCCGCATCGTGCGCGAAGGCTCTGACATTGCAGTCCTGTCGTTCGGCGCACATCTCGGTGAAACGCTAAAGGCTGCAGAACTGCTCGAAGACCACGGCGTCACAGTGACCGTGGCTGACGCCCGCTTTGCCAAACCGCTCGACACGGATCTAATCCGCAAACTGGCAAAAACGCACAAGGCGCTGATCACTCTAGAACAGGGCGCACAAGGCGGCTTTGGCGCGATGGTGCTGCATGAATTGGCTAACACGGGTCAGCTTGATGGACGGCTAGCGGTGCGCACGATGACCCTGCCTGACCGCTTCATTGATCAAGCAGCGCCAGACGCCATGTACGCGGATGCGGGCCTAACAGCCACAGATATCGCCGCCACTGCGCTAGAGGCAGCAGGCGTAGATTTCCAAAAATCAAAGGTAGATGGCTAGCGCCTATTGCGCAGGTTCCGCCGCAAAAATCATATCGCTGTGTTTGGCCAGATAAATGGCCAGCCACGGCGTAAATGCGTCTGGATTGGCCGCAACTTCGACCCGTAGATCGGCCATGTCTACCCATCGGGTCGCCATCACCTCATCTGGGTTCAGGTCCAAAGCCAGCGCTTGGGTCGTATCGCAAACAAAGACCTCGACCACCTCGTGTTCGATCAGCCCACCGCCCACGTCAGCGCGGTATTCAACCTGTCCACGATATTGCGGCATCAGACCCTTGATCCCCAGCTCCTCATCCAAGCGACGCACCGCGCACACGTCTGCCTCTTCACCCCATTCAGGGTGCGTGCAACAGGTGTTCGCCCATTGACCTGGCGTATGATATTTCGACAGCGCCCGCTGTTGGATCAACGTTTTCTTTCCCGCCATCACAAACACCGACACCGCTTTATGGCGCAGCCCCTGTTTATGGGCCGACAGCTTTTCAACAGGCTGCAACAGCCCGTCTTTCCACGTTGGGATCATGATAGGTGCGTTCAAGTCCGTGTCTCCGCCACCAGCCCCATCAAATGGGCAAGGTTTTTGATGCCAATCTTAATATGCGCCATAGGCCGTGCTTTGACCAAACGCTTGTTCATATACGCCTCAAAGGTCAGGCGCTGCACGTCAATATCGTGGCACAAGCTGACGAATCTCTCACGGCGTGCGTCAGAGCGATAATACGCATTTTGCATCGCGCCAAGCACTTTGAACACGCTTTTATGCTCGCGCATAAACAGCTTTCGCGCCAGTTGTAGGTCTTTGACGCGGCCCGTTTTCAAACAAGCCTCAGCAGCTGTTGCGGCAACACGCCCACCGACCATCGCATAATAAATGCCTTCTCCAGAAGACGGAGCAACAACGCCAGCAGCATCGCCCGCCAGCACAACATCTTTGCCGTTGTCCCAACGATCCATCGGGCGCAATGGGATCGGCGCACCCTCACGGCGGATCGTTTCACAGTCTGCTAATCCTGATGCCACACGCAATTCTGCCGTGGCTTTCTTAAGGTCTACCCCGTCAAGCCCCGTGCCCATGCCAACGCTGGCAGATTTACCATGCGGGAACACCCAACCGTAAAAGTCTGGCGAAATCGCCCCGTCGTAAATCACATCACAACGCAGCGGATCATAATCTTCGCTAACAGTCTTCGGGGCTTTAATAATCTCGTGGTAGGCGATCACATATGGGATTTTGTCGCCACCCGGCACTTCGGCTTTGGCCACGTTGGAACGCGCACCATCTGCGCCAATGATTAACTTGGTGCGTAAAATGCACTCTTCCCCAGATGCCTTGTCGCGGTACACAACCGCCGTGCCATTGGCATCGCGACTGATGCGCACAAACGTACCAGTGAAACGGCTCGCACCAGCTTGAACGGCACGGTCGCGCAGAAATTCATCGAAATGTTCGCGATCCACCATGCCGACAAAACCGTTTTCAATCGGGATATCCACACGTCGTTGTGTTGGTGAAATCATCCGCGCGGTGTTGATCCGCGCTACGATCTGGCTGTCAGGTATGTCGAAGTCCTCGATCAAGCGGGGCGGTATCGCACCGCCGCAGGGTTTGATCCGACCATCCCGATCAATCATCGCAACCGACTTGCCCGAGTTCGCCAAATCCGTCGCCGCTGTCGCTCCAGACGGGCCACCACCAATAACCACTACATCGTACATGTTATTCTCCCGCTACAAAGGATGCATCTACATGCACCCTTTCGTTTTTCATCACATGCAGCGCCATAAAGGCTGCTGCCAAAAACAATCCTGCTTCGCCTAGGAACACCGCGCCAAACGCTGGGCCATCGGCCATAGACACCCGCATCACATCCACCGCGGCTGCCCCGAACAATCCGCCAAAGCCCGCGGCAATTGCTTGCGCCGCACCCCATAGCCCCATGCGCGTGCCTTCGCGTTTGCCACGCCCCTCAGATGCCAGCGCCATCATCGAACCAATGGCCGCCACCGCGAACATGCCGTTAAAGAAACCAAGTCCAATCACCAGCGGAACCAACGGCACGGCCAACGAACCCACACCAGCCATCGCAATCGCGACAAGCGCGAGCGCGGACCCGATACAGCCGCCAATCACCCAATGCCGCAGCGCTCCGATTTTCAGCCCAGTCGCTGCAATCCCAACGGTTAGCATCCCAACAAACACACCCCCGTTTTGCGCTCCACTTAGCTTGGTGGATTCACCTGGGGTAAAGTCAAAGACCAGCCCCGCAAACGGCTCTAGAATCAGTTCTTGCATGAAATAGGCGTTCATCGAAAGGAACACGAACAACGTGAAATTCCGCGCTTTACGCTCGGCCCAAATTTCGCGCAAACCTTCCATAAAGGGTGTTGGATCAGGTTCGCGTTCTGCTGTGACTTTGCGTTCAATACCCCAAACAGCCAGCACGGTCAGAACCAGCGCCCCAGACACAACAACCAACACCACGGTCATTAGGCGCAGTGGTGAATAGGGGTCCAGAAAACTGCCTGCTACACCTGCTGTCATGGCAATGCCAAAGATCATCATCAGCCAAGTAATCGTAGCCGCCGCCGCCCGCCGTGCCGGAGCAGTTGCCGTTGCCAAAAGCGCCAACAGCGACGTACCCGACGCGCCAACACCAATACCGATCATGGCATAGGCCAGCACAGACAACAGCAGCGCACCCATGTACTGGGTTTTAAAAAGTGTCACACCCAATGCGGCCAACAGCCCGCCAAGCGCTAGCACTGCCATGCCACCAATAATCCACCGTGTGCGATGCCCGCCGGTGTCAGACGTGAACCCCCACTTGGGCCGTGACATCTGAATGCCGTAATGCAGACCCACCAACGCGCCCGGCAAAATCGCAGGCAGGGCAAATTCGACGACCATCAGACGATTCAACGTCGATGTAGTCAGCACGACAATCGCGCCCAGTGCCATTTGCACCAGACCCAGCCGCGCAATCTGTACCCAGCTAAGCGTCATGAAATACCCCGCAATGCGAAGGCCGTAATCATCATTCCTGTGATGTAAAGGACGACGCCCGTCCCGTTATACCAAGGCGCCTTTGCCTTTGGGTCGCGCAACATCACTCGCATGGCCAAGGCCTGCGCAATCAGTACCGCAGTAATGGCAGCCGCATGCAACGGTTTGCCCCAGGAAAACAGCAAACCGACGACAATCACTTGCGGTACGGCCATAATCCAACAAGCAACCTTGGCCGCCTTTTCAGGACCAAGCGTCACAGGGAGGGAATTCACCCCCATTTGACGATCGCCTTCTAACGCTTTGAAATCATTCAGCGTCATGATTCCATGCGCGCCAATGCCATAGAGCAGCGCAATCACAACTGTTTGCCAGCTTGGCGCGCCCGAGGCCATTACAGCCGCCCCAGTAAACCAAGGCAGGCTTTCATAACTTAATCCAACCAGACCCGGACCCCACCAGCCAGACCGCTTCATGCGAATAGGTTCCGCGCTATAGGCCCATGCGGCCAGCACGCCGACGATGGTTGCACCAAAGCCCCAAGGGCCAAGTTGATAGCCAACCACCAAAGACAGAACCGACATCGCCAAAGCAATCCATAAACCCCAGCGGCCTGGAATACGGCCCGATGGAATCGGGCGGTCAGGTTCGTTGATGGCGTCCACATGGCGGTCACACCAATCATTGGCGGCTTGGCTCATGCCACAGACAATAGGACCTGCCAAAAGAACACCCAGAATCACGAACAAAAGCTGATCCAAAATCGGCGCGCCCATCGACACGACACCACACAAATACGCCCACATCGGCGGAAACCATGTGATCGGCTTGATCAAACGCAACATTGCCGCTGGTTCGGGCAATGTACGTTGAGGAATCGTGGCTGTAGCAGTCATAGTGTCATGTTAGCCTGACACTATGTTCTGCGGCAAGTGTAATGTTTTATTTACAATTGAGACACAGATAGCAGTTAATGTGCTCATAATACTGCTTAAATGATGGAATTTCCGTCAAAGGGCTTTACGTTGCGCTTTCAGACACTAACTTTCCTCTACGCACTTAGGGAGCAATACCAATGAAATTTACTAAGTTGGCCGCAATCGGCTTCACTCTTATGGCAGCACCAGCATTTGCTGACGGGCACGCCACAGGCAATGCGGAAGACGGCGAGAAAGTCTTCAAGAAATGCAAAGCCTGCCACTCCATCATCGACGCCGAAGGCGAAGTGATCGTGAAGGGCGGTAAAAACGGACCGAACCTGTATGGCGTGTACACCCGCGTTGCAGGGACACAAGCAGACTTCACCAAATATGGCGACTCGTTGATTGAAACGGGCACCAATGGTTTGGAATGGAACGAAGCTGACTTTGTAAACTACGTTGCTGATCCGCGGAAATTCCTGCGCACGTATCTGGATGACAAAAAAGCCAAGTCTAAAATGTCGTTCAAGCTTAAGGGCGAGCAAGACGCCAAAGACGTTTGGGCGTATATCGTGGCAAATGGCCCAGTGGTTGAAGCCGAAGCAGAAGCAGAAACGACTGAAGAGACAACAGCGACAGATTAATTTCTGCACTGTAACCTTTAAAAAATGGCGTGCAGCATTGCGCGCCATTTTTCGTTTGTGACGCTGGAATGCCCTTAGTTGCTCAAGCCAGAAAGCCGTTCCCACAGCGCTTCTAATTCAGCTTCTGCGCCATCGAAATCCACGGCCATCCCATCCGGCGCCATCAGACGAACCACGTCAGATGAAACAGCAGCGATGTTGCCGCTGACCAAAATCAAACACTCTGGCCTTGCAACGCGAAGTGCGACGATTAACTTGGCCAAAGGTGCAATAGCATGTTCACCCGCAGCAGATAGACCGATCAAGACACAGGCTGAGTCTCCAATTTCGGAAATTAGTTCGTCGTGGGTCTTGCCGATCTTAAGATCAATTTCCCAACCTGACTTGCGAAACAGATCGCTCGCCATGCGAATACCCAGTGTATGGGTTTCACCTGGAACGGATGCAAAAACAGCCCGCTTTTTGACATTTCTAATGGACGACACAAACAGCGGATTCAGGCCGCGCATGATTCCGTAAATCCGGCCCGTACCGATGGTGACTTGAAACAACGAAACCTCGTCATTTTCCCACCACTCGCCCAGCTTATGCGCAGCCCCACCCAGATAGGTCAGATAGATTGCATCCAAGGAAGCGCCCTGATCTCGAAGTTCGGAAATATAGCGTGCACCAGCGTTCACATCACCTGAAATCAACAGATGGCTGAGGTTCTCGATCTCTTCGTCTTGGATGGCTATATCAGGCGCCACACGCGTTTGGCCCTGCTCCGTCAAACGGTGCAAGACTTCACGCGCAAGGAGCTCAAGTGTGTTCTCAGGCAGCTTACGCTCGAGCACTTGAATATCCATCAACGTTTTACGATAGACGGAGCGTTGGAACGCTCCATCTTCACGACGATTATCAGTCATGTCCCTTGACCTCGTCCATGTTGGCTAATCCCAAGGATAGACTGCAAAGGGTGTAAAGCAAGCGTGACGGTTGGTTTATTTGGGTTTCGGCGGCGCGACGCTACGTTCAGGGCGTGGAGTTCCACACAACGCGAAATCCTTGATGGGTGGTTGTGCTGTCGGGTGACGATCCCGAACGCGCAGCTATTCTGTAACGATAACAATAGCTTTTGTGACACAAGAACGATCCGCCCTTAGACAATCGAAACCCTTTCATATCGGCCAATCGTGCCTTCACGCCCTTTTTCAATGACTTGATCGTATAGGTGTCATTTGTCCACTCCCAGACGTTGCCAGCCATGTTAAACAGGCCAAAACCGTTGGGTTCAAACGAATCCACAGGGGCAGTCGTGGCGAATCCGTCTGCTTTGCTGTTCTTGTCTGGGAACTGTCCCTGCCAGATATTGCAGGGAAAATTGGAGATGTCATCGGGCTGATCTTCACCCCAAGGAAAGGTCACATCACCACGTCCCCCACGGGCCGCATGTTCCCATTCGGCCTCGGTTGGTAAGCGACCTCCTGCCCACGCGGCATAGGCTTTTGCGTCATTCCACGATACATGCACCACGGGGTGATCTGGATGGTAGGACTCGTCCATCGTGTCAGGTCCATTGATGTTTTGCCAGTTGGCCCCGTCCACACGCCGCCACCATTCAATCCCTTGAACTGCGTGGGTCGCACCAATGCGTTCGGGGACCTCTGACCAAAACACAAAAGACCAACCAAACCGATCCGCTTCGGTCACGTAACCCGTGTCTTTTATGAAGACTGCAAACTGTGCATTTGTCACGACAGTTGGGCTCATGCGAAAGGGCTTTAGGTTCACTTTGCGCAATGGTGTTTCGCCGTCGTTGGGAATGCCCGCAACCCGTGTCCCAACCAGACCTTTGCCACCTGGAATAAAAACAGCATCTTTGCTCAGATTATCGGACGAAACACGCAGAACGCGCCCATTTTTCGCGGATGCGTTTTCACCCCGTGAAGGCGTACAACAGCCTTTGATCGTGTCGTCCGTTTGCGTCATTGCCTGACACTACGCAAAAAACAAAAGCGCCCCAACCCAAAGTTGGAACGCTTTTGCATTTTTGAAAAAGACGGGGTTAAGCCGCGTCCATTACCCGTGCAATCGTCTCGCCAATGACAGCAGGGTTTTCAGCAACGGTCACGCCAGCTGCCGAAAGGATCTCTACTTTTTCTGAAGCACTTTCGCCAAACGCCGAGATGATCGCACCCGCATGTCCCATTGTGCGTCCTTTTGGTGCCGTCAAACCAGCAACATAGGCAACCACTGGCTTGGTCACATGATCGCGAATGTATTCGGCGGCTTCGGCTTCTTGGGGTCCACCAATCTCACCAATCAGTGCAATCACATGGGTGTCCTCATCTTGCTCGAACTGCTCAAGGATATCCTTGAAAGAAGACCCGTTGATCGGATCGCCACCAATACCC
>CALLAV010000138.1 GCA_938001995.1 uncultured Amylibacter sp.
GGGGCAGGGATCGCGGCTGATCCTGGCAATTGCATGCCCAGCGCTTCGGCTAAGGAGTTCATTGTGCTCGCAGTGCCCATCGTGTTGCAATAGCCCGTTGAGGGCGCAGAAGAAGCAACCAATTCCACCATTTCAGCGTCGTTAATCTCGCCCTTGGCGTGAAGTTCGCGCGCGGTCCACATGATCGTGCCAGACCCTGTGCGCTTGCCCTTGTACCAGCCGTTCAACATTGGGCCGACGGAAAAGGCGATGGCAGGGATATTGACGGTGGCCGCGGCCATCAAAAGGGCGGGCGTGGTTTTATCACAGCCAATGTTCAGCACAACACCGTCAATGGGATACCCAAACAGCGTTTCAACAAGCGACAGATACGCAAGGTTGCGATCCAGCATTGCGGTGGGGCGTTTGCCCGTTTCTTGAATGGGATGCACAGGAATTTCGATCACCGTGCCACCTGCCGCAATGACCCCGTCGCGGATGCGTTTGCTAAGTTCAATGTGGTGACGGTTGCACGGGCTTAGGTCGCTGCCAGTTTGCGCGATGCCGATGATTGGCTTGCCCGAAGTCAGCTCTTCGCGCGTGAGCCCATAGTTCAGATAGCGTTCCAAATAGAGCGCGGTCATTTCCATGTCGTCGGGATTGTTGAACCAGTTTTGGGAACGCAATTCGATGGGCTTTTTGGGTGTTGTCACGGCGAGGCTGACCTTTGAGTAAGTGTTGCGCACAGAGTGCCGCGAAGCGTGGCTTTGGTAAAGGCTGGAATGCGGTTTGGGCACAAAGAAAATACAGCCGCCATAGAACACGCCAAATGCAAAAGGCCCAGCGCATGCCGGGCCTTTAAAATCCAATGAAGGGGCGTTTAAGCGCCTGTCGCAGGCTTCTTTGTATCTGATTTGGCGTTCAGCGGGTCTTCTTGACGCTGAACAGAGCCTTCAAAATGCGCACCGCTTTCAATAGCGATGGTCTTATGGATGATATCACCCTCGACACGCGCACTGGATGTCAGGCGAACCTTTAGGCCACGCACACGACCGATGACACGACCATTCACGACCACATCGTCCGCGATGATTTCGCCTTCAACGGTGGCGCCTTCGCCAACTGTCAAAAGATGCGCACGAATGTCGCCTTTGATCTTACCTTCGATCTGAATGTCGCCTGTGGTGTTCAGGTTGCCCGTGATCGTCAGGTCAGACGACAGCGCAGAGGCTGGCGGCTTTGCCTTTGGTGGGGCTGCTGGTGCAGGGACCGCAGATGTGGCTGGTTTTGCCGCAGGTGAAGACGCTGGCGGTGTAGGAGCCGCAGGTTTGCTGGCATCCGCAGGAGCGTCAGATTTGTTTGTTTCGCTGATTTTGTTTTTAGAAAACATTAGGGGCTGCCTTCATGTATTTAGAGGGGTTAACTGCATTTCCATTGATGCGCACTTCGTAGTGAAGATGCACGCCAGTTGATCGGCCTGAGTTGCCCATATCACCAATTCGTTCCCCGCGCGAGACCCTTTGTCCCGCCTTGACCCGAATTCTGTTCAAATGAGCGTAATAAGTTTCAAAGCCACGGATGTGGCGGATTTTGACCAAACGACCATAGCCGCTTTGACGTCCTGCAAAGGTCACGACTCCGTCACCCGTGGCAACAATGGCCGTACCACGTGCGCCTGCAAGGTCATGACCTTTGTGCAAACGACGCCCACCATTTTTGGGATCACGACGATAGCCAAAACCAGATGTGTGGCGATATCCACCGCGCACAGGGAAGGCGAGTGGCAGTTTTTCAACGGCCAGTTTGGCAAGGCCAACACGGTCCAAACGATCAAACAGATCAAGCGTGCTTTGGGACAGGGTTCCCGACGCATCGCCTTTGGTGGAAATCGACAATGCTGTCAAAGGACCGCCTTGTCCAGAATTCGCCTTGCGCATTTCGTTAATGAGGCTGTCTGCGTTCATCCCAGCATTGCCAAGTGCGCGTTCCAGCGGGCCGAGCGTGACATTCACCGCTTGTTCGAGGTTCGCGAAGATGCGCGAATTGCGTTGTTGTTGTAGTAGGTGTTCGTTCGACATTTCCGCCATCTGACCATACAGATCCGAGGCTGTCTTTTCCATCTCATCGCGCTGAGCCACGGTTTGCTTGAGCGCACGGGTGATGTGTACAAGTGTTTCTTCGTTGTCTTTTGCGCCACCAAGTTTGGTGCTCATGCTGCCAGTGACGGCCTGCATTTCGGCAAGGATGGTATCTGATTGCTTTTGGGCTTCGTCGCGCTCTTGGATCGCGGATTGCAGTTTTTTCTGCATGATCTTAAGGCCCGTGGCCAACTCGCGACGTTCTTCTTCGGCTTGCAGCAATTCGCTTTGTTGCAGCGAAATCTGTTCCAGTGCCACATAGAACCGATCCTGTGCCGTTTGGGTTTCCAATGCACGTTGATCGCGTTCTTCGCTCAGCTCGTTCAGTCGTGCCTCATAAGCGCGTTGCAGCACTTCGGCTTGTTTCGTGTCAGAACGGGCAGAGATATGGTCGATCAGCAGCGCAGAGGTGGCAATCACAGACCAACACACACCGATTGTGATCAGAACACCAGCGGTGGCCTGCAACAATGGCGTGGCACGAAAGTACCGCGTGGTCCGCTCTGTGCGCATGTAAATGCGTTGTTCTGGCACGTGACGCGCCAAGAGAGCGTTGAGTTTTTCAAACGTTCCGGACATCAATTTTTCCCTCTGCCTCTGCGTCTGTTTACCCTGTGTCGGGACCGTTTTCGGCTTATTTCAGAGCGCGTTATGGGTCTACAAAACCTAAACGGGTGTGGCAAGAAAATCCTCAAGAACTGGCAGACTTTCGCGCATTTTTTATGGAAGTGCGGCCTATTGAATGGCCATGGGCCAGTAGAAATCCAAGGGAAGTCCTGCTTCTGCGCGTTTTTCGTCATTGAACGGCGGCTTCAACCCGCCATGAAAATAATGCTCCACAAGGCGGTGAAACTCGGTTTTGGGATCTAGGTTGTGACGCCCGCACAGGAAATGGAACCACTTGGAGCCATAGGCCACGTGACCTACTTCTTCCGCATAGATGATTTCGAGTGCTGCAACAGTTTCTGCGTCTTTGAGCGATTTGAACTGTTGGATCATGCCAGGGGTCACATCCAATCCCCGCGCCTCGAGCACCATAGGCACAATCGCCAGACGGCCCATGAAATCTTCGGCAGTATCTTGGGCTGCGCGCCACATGCCTGCATGGGCAGGAACCGCACCATAATGCGAGCCCATTGCTTCAAGACGGTCGCATAGAAGATTGAAATGCTTGCTTTCTTCGTCTGCTGCTTTGACCCAATCGTCAAAATAGCCCATCGGCATGTCAACGTCAGCAAAGCGCGGAATGATGTCCCAATGCAGGTCCACAGCGTTCAGCTCAATATGCGCTATGGCATGGATCAGCGCGATGCGGCCTGCTTCGGTTCCAAGCCTGCGGCGGGGAACCTCATTTGGGGGCAGCAATTCTGGCTGATCGGGGCGGGCAGGTGTGCTTGGCGGCTGGCTGTTACCGATGGCAAGGGGCGTGCCTGCCTTTTTCATTTCAAACCAAAGCGCCGCCGCCGCATGGGATTTCGCCGTTTTCTCGCGCCCGTCTGCGGTGTTCAACACCTCGCAGGCCAGTTCTGTCAAAGTTGGTTGGCTCACAAAGACTGCACCGCTTCTAGGACCGCATCCACGTGGCCCGGGACTTTGACCTTGCGCCATGCATGGGTGATGACGCCTTCGCCGTTTATCACAAATGTGGCCCGTTCGATGCCC
>CALLAV010000139.1 GCA_938001995.1 uncultured Amylibacter sp.
TTAGGCATTCTGGGGTCCGTTCGTACGTGTTGCGCCCAGTAAACAGCCCCCGTGTGACATGTCTATCAAAGAATATGCAAGCAGGTGTAGAGAACGGCTTGACGGGGTAGGTATTGCCACCTAAAACCGCGCTCACGCCACCTCGGTGGTGTAGATTCAGTACGCGGTTGTAGCTCAGCTGGTTAGAGTGCCGGCCTGTCACGCCGGAGGTCGCGGGTTCGAGCCCCGTCAACCGCGCCACCAAACTTTGCACAAAGCGTTCCGCAAGGAGCGCTTTTTGTGGTTTTAGGGGTTTTTGCGTATTTTTTGTGCTTATTTTCGCCTGAAGTAAGAAAATTGCGCGTGAAATGGCTCAAATGACAGGATGGTGATCGTCTTGGGGTTTTAATTCGCCGCCTCAACCCTACGTTCGTACTTGGAACATAAATCTGATGGGGGTGGCTATGGTTTTGCGTACGTTTGGGGCTTTTGACAACGAAGCATTTTCAGTGGTGTCTGGCCCAGGTGGCTTGCCTGCGGGCAGCCCGATTATCAACAACTCTTCGACTCCAGTGGATACGATCTTTGAATATTCGTCTGGGTTTCCCGTTCAAGTGATCACTTTGGATGATTTGAATGCGCCGCCAAATGACGATGCGTTCAATGACGATGATGAAAGCAATCATATCATTACAGATGGCGCAGGTTTGGTTGCGAATGGCACGCAGGTCGAATCCGAGAGCTATCATTTTGTGCGCGAGCTGGATGCAAACGGTGTGCCTTTTGGCCCTGAAATACAGATCACGGTGTTCTCGCAAAACGGGCAAACCTCGAATATTTGGGGGATGTCGACGGACACGCCGCTGACCGATGGGGCGCAGTACATCAAGGTCGGGGGCAGCAACAACGGGACTTCGGGGTATGAGGATTTCGTGTGCTTTACGGCGGGCACGTTCCTAACGACCATCCACGGGCCGTGTCGGATTGAAGATTTGCACGAGGGTGACAAGGTTCTGACCCGCGACAATGGATTTCAGGAGATACGCTGGATTGGGTCACGCCATTTGACAGTGCCTATGTCGCGGTCTGCTTGGCGCCTTACGCCTGTGCTTATTAAAGCTGGATCCTTAGGGCAGGGCCTACCTGTGCGCGATACCACTTTCTCGCCGAACCATCGTATTTTGCTGAACACACCTGAATTGGTTCTGATCAGTGGTCATAACGAAGTGTTTGCGGAAGCCAAGAAATTGGTTGGTAAACAAGGAATTACGCAGGATCCAGTTGCTGAGGTGATCTATTACCATGTGATGTTTGACCAGCACGAGGTGGTGCTGTCAAACGAGATGTGGTCCGAGAGTTTCTTGCCTGGCCCTGTGGCCGTAGGAAACCTTGATCTGCACCAGCGTCGCGAAGTGTTCGAGCTGTTTCCAGATTTAAACACGCCCACTGGCCCCGCAGAGTTTATCGCCGCGCGGCCGTTTGCCAATAGGTCAGAAGTGGCGTTGTGGCAGGCGTAAGCGCCTAGCCTTTCAACGCGTCTGGCAGGTTGATCCCTGCCACCTGTTCCGGGATCGGGTCTTGGGACAGGGGGTGCGTGTCGAGTTTGAACTCTGACGGGTTGTCCAAGTGTTGCCATTCTCCGCCGAGGAAAATCTCGAGCGCGGAAAAGTTGGCTTTGTATTGCATCTTGGGGGAACCTGGGACCCAATAGCCGAGATACACATAAGGAAGGCCTGCTTCGCGGGCGATTTCTATATGGTCGAGGATCATATACGTGCCGAGCGAGCGGGCGTGCAGATCGGGGTTGAAGAACGAATAAACGAGCGAGAGGCCGTCTTCCAAAACATCGGTTAAGCACACGGCCGTCAGTTCGTCACGCGCTTGGCCTTCATGGGCGGGCGTGTGATATTCCACAACACGCGAACGTACGGGGGTTTCTTCGATCATTGAGGCAAATTCGAACACGTCCATATCCGCCATGCCACCATCGGCGTGGCGCGTGTTTAGGTAGGTGCGGAATAGGTCGTATTGTTCTTCGGTGGCCCAAGGGGACGTGGCAGTGCGCATCAAGTGGTTGTTTTTGCGCAAAATGCGGCGGTGACTTTTGCGCGGCCTGAAATCGTCGACGCGGATGCGGGCGGACAGGCAGGCGTTACAGTCGGCACAAGACGGGCGGTAAAGCACGTTTTGCGAGCGGCGGAACCCTTGGCGCGACAATGCATCATTCAGGACGGAGGCATGATCCCCTTGCAGCGCTGTGAACAACTTTCGTTCCACCCGACCATCAAGGTATGGGCAGGGCTGGGGAGCAGTCACGTAAAACTGCGGAGCCAATGGAAGTGTGTGGCGCATAGTTGTCCTAGAGATTGATTGCACGCAGCCTAACGCGGGATTTAAGCCCATTGCAACCCGCTATTGCGGGGGATGCAACACTTATCGTTCGCGGTGTTGCGTCAGTCCGCTGGACGGTTGATCGCGGTTGTCCCAAGCACCATGTCGTGCAGGCCTTGACCCCGGTCGTTGATCAACATGGCGATGGCTGTGGCAGGAACGCCAAACCCTGTCAGCGTTATCAGGATATAGAGGCCAGAATGAAAAAACGCCTCGCTTTGATCTACACGGTCGCCGTCTTTGTTGCGGATTTCAATTCCCATCATGCGCATTCCGAGCGTGGCGGACCAAACATACAGGCAACCGACGCGGTAGGCGAGGTTGGCCGCAAACGCGAGCAGGGGGAAAATCAACGCACCAAGGCCAACGGTCAGGATGACGACAATTGCGCAAAGTACAAAGATGATCACCGCATCAAGCATCCAAGCAAAAAGGCGTTTGACGGGGACGCCTGCATAAAATTGCGCGTCTAATCTGGGATCAGGAAGGTTGGATGTGTGCATGGGTCTCTATGTAAAGGGGCGCTGCTCTTTTGCAAGAGCAGCGCGGCAAGGCCAGTCGCGTTAGGGGAGAACGCTGTAGGGGAAAGATCGGCCTTGATTTCAGTCTGCTTACGCAGGTTTCGGGGCTTCGGGTTCGTCGTCGGACGTTTCGCTGACCTCTTTGGCGCGCTCGTCCATGAAGGTGTCGAACTCCGTCTTGTCCTTGGCTTCGCGCAGGCGTTGCAAGAACCCTTGGAAGGCGTGTTGTTCATCCTCGAGCCGTTTGATCGTGTCGTCACGGTAGGCATCAAAGGCAAGGTTGCCTGATGATCCGCGCGGGGCACGGGTGCGGCGGGTTGCGTTGCGATTGCAAAAGAAGGAACCAGACATGCGATTGCTCCAGATCATGTAAAACAGAATGGCGAGGCCGACGGGCCAGATGAAGATAAAGCCAAGGACCATTGCAGCGATCCAAGCGCCTTTACCACGATCATCGAGCCAACTTTCGGTGGAGGAGAACCAAGTTGTGGGCGTTGACATATGGGTGACCTTTCAGTGTGTTTGTATGTTAATGTTATTTACATTTACATTCGAAAAGCTGAAATACAAGTCCAAGAGAGCCGAATTTTTAAAAAAAGTTTTGGAAATTTGCGCCCGCTGGCGCGTGGCGATTACTATAGCCTTGAGGGATAAGGAAAATCCAACCGCAGCACGCGCTATTTTTCGATGACACCTAAGCCGCGTAGATACACACCCATACCGCTTTCTAGCAGGTCTTCGGGGGAAAACGGGCTGCGGGCCCCGGGTTCGCCGCGTGCAAACAGTTCAACGACACCGTGGGACATGGCCCAGATGTGTTGGCTGATCATGGTGGCAGGGGGGCGTTTGTCGGCGGGTAGGTGTTTGCACAGATCCTCTGCCGCGTGCGTAAGCGTGTTCATGGCGCGGTTGGCGACAGCAGTTAGATCAGGGTTGGCGGTGATCTTCACGCCGCTTTCAAACATCGCGATATAGTGGCCGGGATATTTTCGCGCGAAGGCCAGATAGGCGCGACCTGTGGATTCGAACGCTGCGAGTGCAGAGGGCTGGCCCTTTTTGTGGGCGTATTCCATCAGGTCGGCGAAAATCTCAAACCCTTGGCGGGCAATTTCCTCAATGATATCGTCGCGACCTGAAAAGTGGCGATAAGGCGCGGCGGCGGACACATTGGCGGCTTTGGCGGCTTCGGCCATTGTGAAACCCGTCGGGCCTTTGTCTTCGATCAGCGCGATGGTCGCGTTGATCAAAGCCTCTTTGAGGTTGCCGTGGTGGTATCCTTTGCGGGCCAAATCTGCGCTGCCTTTTGTTGGGTCTAAAGGGACATAGGGGTTGAAGCGCGGCCTGGCAAGAAGCGGGGCGTTTGGGTCACCCTGTTATCATCTCGGGTCCGCCCGTGATTTTTGGGTCAGGGGCGGTGACAACGCTGTCGTCTTTGCCAGCGTAGGGGATTTGGCCAAGTATGGTGCGGATTGCGGCGATACGCGCGCGGCGTTTGTCATCGGATCTGATGACGTGCCAGGGCGCGTGGGTGCTGTGCGAAGCCGCGTGTGTTTCCTGAATGGCGGCGGTGTATTCGTCCCATTTGTACAAGCCCTTAACGTCGATGCCTGACAGTTTCCACTGTTTCAATCGGTCGCTTTCGCGGTCAAGAAAGCGGCGGAGCTGTTCGGCGCGTCCAACTGTGAGCCAGAGTTTGCACAGGATCACACCGTCATCAGTGAGCATTCGCTCGAAACCGTTTACTTGGTCGAAAAACTGGGCCCGCTGGTCATCAGAGCAAAAGCCAAAGACCTTTTCCACCACGCCGCGATTGTACCAACTGCGATCAAACAGGGCCAATTGCCCGCCGTTCGGCAGGTGTT